>NZ_JAHOCB010000021.1:0-66357 GCF_019125875.1 Erysipelatoclostridium sp. MSK.23.31
AGAAAAGAGATAGCTTTCGCTATCTCTTAAGCCCCTCCACTATTGACACGGAGCCATAATAATTAATAGCCTGGTTTACCAAGTAATTTAAACATATTTGCTTTGTACACTTCAACACCTGGTTGATTAAATGGATTAACACCAAGTAAATATACAGACATAGCACATGACATTTCAAAGAAATATACCATGTAACCAAAACCATAAGCATCCATTTTATCTAAAGTAATCAAAATGTTAGGTACATTACCAGTATTAACATGAGCATCAACAGTTCCTTCACAAGCTTTTTTATTTACATAGTCTACAGATTTACCTGCTAAATAATTAAGACCATCTAAATCATCTTTATCACTAGGAATAGTGATATCTCCAGCTGGTTCTTTAATTTGCATGATTGTTTCATAAAGAACTTTTGTACCTTCTTGGATAAATTGTCCTAAAGAATGTAAATCAGTTGAGAAAGTAGCACTAGTAGGTAAGATACCTTTACCTTCTTTACCTTCTGATTCACCGTAAAGTTGTTTCCACCATTCAGCTACCATAGCTAGTTGTAATTCGTAAGTTACAAACATTTCAGCAGGATATCCGGCTTTGTGTAAAATCTGACGAGCAACACCATATTTATAAGCATCATTTTGATCAAGATCAGCATTACCGTATTTTTCCATCGCATCTTTAGCACCTTTTAACATTGCATCTACATCAATTCCAGCCATTGCGATTGGGAATAATCCTACTGGTGTTAAAACTGAATAACGGCCACCAACATCATCAGGAATTACAAATGTCGTATATCCCTCTTCAGTAGCCAAAGTTTTTAATGCACCTTTAGCCTTATCTGTTGTAGCAACGATTCTTTCTTTAGCTCCAACTTTACCGTATTTAGTTTCGCACATTTCTTTGAAAATTCTAAATGCGATAGAAGTTTCTGTAGTTGTACCTGATTTAGAAATTACATTGATAGCAAAATCCTTATCTTTAATATAATCAGCTACTTGTTTAATATAATTTGATGAAAAAGTATTTCCTACATAAATGATTTCAACATCATTAGTTGGATATAATCCGTTGATTGCTTCAATTGCTGCACGTGCACCTAAGTAAGATCCCCCAATACCACAAACTAGTAACACATCTGTTTTTTCTCTTAGACTAGCAGCTGTTTCTTTAATTAATTCAACTTCAGCTTTATCATAATTTTCAGGTAATTCAACCCACCCAAGAAAATCATTACCAGCTCCAGTTTTGTTGTGAATCATATTATGGATTTCTTTTACTTTGTCCTTGTATGATTCTAAATCCTCGCTTAATTTAGCTTTAGATAAATCTAATGTAATCATTTTAACTTTCCTCCGTGATTCCTTGTTTAAGCCATTTTTCCATGGCAAGAGCTAATGGTTTGAAACCATTAGGCGTTTCAACGATTAATCGTCTAGGATTCTTATAGTAAACACGTTTATTGCGTCTACGATAACGATTATCAATGGCTTTCAAGCTAAGTTTAGCATGGTTAGTTTCCTGATCAAAATCAATAACTTTTACTTTGATTGATTCACCCACCTTAACAAAACTATCGATGCTTTTAACGAATTTATCAGATATTTCGGAAATATGTATTAATCCTGTTGAATTATCTGGTAAACTGGCAAAAGCTCCATATGGCTGGATACCAGTAATTTTGACATCAATGATATCACCGCGTTTAATCTTTTGGCTCATTTAATAATCACTCCCTGCGTGGATATTATAGCACAAAATAAATAAAATTATTTCATTTTTTATAAATAATACAAAAATCATTGATAAGGCAATAGATTCAATAAATTTAGTATATTTTTTTATTAAGTAAAAGAATACATTTTTAAGGTTGTTAAAATTAAATTTAAGCTAAGAATAAAGTATTGCGCCATCTAGAACCAGGAATAACAATTTAAAGAATGTAGTAGAAGAATAGTTATTCTAAAATTATGTGAAAAGGAAATGAATGATTTGCTGGTAGAAGTAAGATGGCTTTACTAGTTTTAAAAGACGATTAGAGAATTAATGAATATAAATAGGCTGGAATTATTGTCCAGCCTATTTGTGTATATAAGATTATTTTCTAAATATCTTTAAATTACTGATATATTTTATTTATTAGTAGTCTAAAACAATAACTAGATTACAATTTTGATACTTGGTCACTTAATCCTTTATGCTTTAGAAAGATTGATATAATTTGCGATATGAGAGTAAGCATTCTAAGCTCTTCTTTTGTCCATATTCGTTTTCCTGTACATTCATCAAAGCCAACGAAACCGGCAATCATTTCCTGCTCATAATACGCACACTGTAGTGTAGAATGAATTCCTTGGGCTTCAAACAGTTGTCTTTGTTTTTTGCTTAATGACGTGACATCATGACAGTAGAAGATAGAATTTTCATCGAATACTCTTTCATATTCATCCATATCATGATAAGAAATATTTTGTAGTTGTTCTTTTACAGCGGTGATCCCTTCATTACACCATTCATATGTATTGGAGCAATGTTCTTTGTCTGTCATGGTTTCGAAAATATAAGCATGGCTTACGTCATAGCGTTTTCCAGTAATTTCAAGAATCAGATTAATAGCTGTTTTTAAATCTTTGTTTTGAAATAGAATACGAAAGGCGTAATCTGCTAATGAAACAGATGTTTCACTATAAGATTGTTGTGAATCGATAGTTGCACCTAGTGAAGAATATGCGGTAATACTTTGCTGATTACAAGATTTTTCATTATATACGATATATGTATTCTTGCCTTGGATTTTGGCTTGGTAAAGGGCTTTATCAGCATTTGCATACAATTCCAAAAAATTATGTCCATCTTTTGGATATAAAGCGATACCAATACTGCTTGTTACCTGAATCTTACTTTTCTCTTTGTCAAATAGATGGGCAAATGTTTTTTGTAGTTCTTCAGCTTTCTTTTCTGCATCTAAGTGGCTAGTAATATTTTTCATGAAAATAATAAACTCGTCACCACCAATTCTACCAACGACATCACTATCACGTACTTTCTTTTTCATAGCCGTTGCCATTTCACCTAATACCATATCTCCAGCAATATGTCCCAATGTATCATTGATTTGTTTAAAATTATCTGTGTCAATCATGAAGAGTGCTCCCTTAGAGTCATGATGTTCAATAATAAAGTTTTTTATTTGATTTTCGGTTTCAGAGCGGTTGTATATCCCAGTTAATGCATCTTTTTCTGCTTTATGCTGTAATGTCTTTATTTTTTGTCTTTCATCTGTAATATCTAGACCCATACTATAAAAACAAGGGATACCATCCCAGCTGTCCCTTTCATCTACGTAGCATAATGTCAGTGTCCAGATGCGTTCTTCTTTATTACGGGTATAGACTCGTCCCTCGAATACAACGCTCTCTTTTGAATTTCTTAATTTATGAACAATCTGCTTGGCTCTTTTTAAGTCCTCAGGATGCATATAGCTTTTTAACTCATAACGTTCACTTTTAAATTGTTCTTTTGTATAACCAATCATTTTAAGAAAAATATCATTGCACCAGAGAATTGAAGAATAATCCCTTGCATCAACACGTACCATCGCGGCAGAAATGGTTTTTAAAATTGCTTCTCGTTCTTGATCTTTCTTTGCTAGCTTATATTCAGTACTATAAGTGTCATGGGAAAGCTCAATACGGGCAGAGTGGCCATGCCAATTCAACATACGATCCTTGATAATAAAATTTCTTTTTAATAAAGGGTTATAAAACTCCCATTCATAAGTTTGATCTTTTTTTAAATATTTATTTGTACAGAAAGGACAGGGGGAACTTCTACCTTGTATGATTTCATAACACTTTTTCCCTATTGCTTGTTCAGCTCTAGTACCAAGCGTTTCACATGCAACTTTATTTAAATATAGAAGTTCATATGTCTCAATATCACTGATATAAACATTTCCGGCATTTTCTGCCATCATCCATTGAAAGTTATCTATATATACATTTTTAGTTGAAATGAGTGTATTCTGTGTATTGATTAAATTACTAATATCGTTATATGCAATTGTTATTACTTCGAAAGAAAGTGAAATAGATAATTTAATCCATTTTATTTCATCATGTCTAAAAGGAATTCGGATTATACATTCTTGATGTAAATCACGATGCTCTTGCAACTTTGCTAATTGATTTTCAAGAATAATAAAATCATCTGTATAAGGTTTGTAGTATGTTTTTAAATCCTGCCAAATCATTTTAAAATCTTTTTTTTCATGCCCGGTCATTTTATAAAAAGCATCATTTGCCCATATAAATGAGAGTTTTTTATCAGGTTTGTGTTTACTAATTGGAGTTGCCAGAGTATTTAAATATTTTTCTAAAATAGCATTTTCATTAATCGACATTTTCTTTGCAGTATTTTTATTGTTCATCATAACCACCCCTCCTGATATATCACATTTATATCACACATATCATTCTTTTATTATAACATAGTAATTTGAAAACGCTATCTTTTCGTTCTGCTGAATAGTTAATGAAGTTAAAATGTAATATTGAAATATCTAATAAAAAATATTTTACAATAAATTTTTGTTAATTTTGGTAGTGGTCAGATAGTATAATGATTTAATAGAGAGACTAAAATTTGATAGAAGCGAAGGTATTATAGTAAAGTTTTGTTTTGGTAATTAAGTCATAGAGGATTTTTTATGAAGAATGAAATATTTTATGAATATGAATCATTAGAACAGAGTAGGAAATAGAAGGATATTTTTGTTATTAAGAACAAAAAATCAAAACATAATTAAAAAGATTGACTTCATTATGAGTGAGAAATCAATCCTTATATTTAAATTAAAATATTGTGTCTAGCTTTGTAATTTTAGCATATATGTACGTAGTTAGAACATTTGTCAGACAGATAAAGAACCTCAGTTTAGTGGGGCTCTTTATCTGTGTTACATGTCCTTTTGCATGTTTGAGAAATGAGAGTTTTGGGACTTATACTCATTTCCCGGATATATTATATCAAAATAAAAAGAAGAATGAAAAAATAATGCACTATTTTTTATCCCGTAATAGCTGATATATTCTTGCAAAAGAAAAACAGTCATTTTTTTATATAAAAAAAATAAAAAAGTTAAACAATTAATAGTGATGAAGAATTAATAGTGATGAAGATAGGATATTTAGTAGTAATGGTCTTTATTAAGTATCTTGTTTTACAACACCGTCATTACAGTGTTTTTCATCCGACAGTTAGTCGATTATAATATAGATCATCTAAGTGATTTTTATGGTTTTTAGTTAAAATCATATTATCCTAGTAATTTTCTTAATTAAAGTGTATATTTATTTAAAAATAATTTTTTTGTGGTAAAATAGATAAGTGCTAAAGGAGTGAAGGACAATGGAAAATACAAGTACAATTGAAGAAGTAGAAAAAGTAATTAACAAATTAAGACCGTACTTAAATCGTGATGGTGGTGACATCGAATTAATAGATTTTAAAGATGGCATTGTTTATGTGAAGATGTTAGGTGCCTGTGCGGGTTGTTCAATGTTAGATGAAACTTTAAAGGATGGTGTTGAGCAAATCTTAATGGAAGAAGTACCAGGAGTTTTAGGAGTGCAAAATATTTTAGAAGGAACTGAGTATTAATTTAAAACAAAGTTGAGACAAAAAAAGATTCATTCCATGCTAAAATATTAGTATCTAATAAATTGCTTGCAATAATGTCTTAGATATATTATTATGTATTTGTTGTTTTAAGGAATATTATTTTTTAATTTATGCAAACTAAGTTAAGGTGATAATATGAAGAATGTAAGGCAACAAAAAATGATTGCCAGTATCTTATTAGATATTGGACTCGATGACGATATTATTGAGGTAATAACGTCACTAACTAAAGAAGAAATAGAACAAATAAATAAAAAAGACTCTTATTAAGAACTACTAGATGAAGATCGATGATGTAGTGGCAACCCTATATTAAATTAGAAGGTGCCTAACTGAGCAAGTTTATACTTGAACAATGAGAGAAGGCTTCCTAACTATGTATGCTTTCTCTTTAGGAAGCTTTTTTATTTGTAGAAGGAGAAAGAAAAATGAAAGAAAAAGTATTATTTACCTCTGAATCAGTTTCAAAAGGGCATCCTGATAAAGTTTGTGATCAAATTAGTGATGCTATCCTTGATGCGTGCTTAAAAGAAGATCCTAATTCACGTGTGGCCTGTGAAGTTTTTGCTACTACTGATCTGGTAGTCATTGGTGGAGAAATCACAACTACTGCAGAAGTTAACTATGAGCAGGTAGCTCGAGATGTTTTAAAGGACATTGGATATGATGATAGCGATAAAGGAATCGATTATCGGACTTGCAAGGTTCAGGTAGTAATGGATTTACAGTCTCCTGATATTGCTTTAGGAACAAATGATGAAGTTGGAGGAGCGGGGGATCAAGGAATCATGTTTGGTTACGCCTGTAAAGAAACAAAAGGGTATATGCCTTTGCCGATTTCAATTGCTCATCATTTGGTTCGTTATGCAACTGAAAAAAAGGATACTGGAGAATTTAAGTCAGCCCGTCCTGATATGAAAGCTCAAGTAACGATTGATTATACCGAAAGTACTCCTAAAATTGATACTATTTTAATGTCGATTCAGCACGATCCTGATTTTGATGAAACTGAATTCAAACGTTATATTAAAGAAGAAATAATGGATGCAGTTGTAAGAAAATATAATTTAAACACTGATTATAAAGTGCTGATCAATCCAACTGGTCGCTTTGTTATTGGAGGACCGCATGGTGATACTGGCTTAACTGGGCGAAAGATTATTGTTGATACATATGGTGGGGCTGCTCGCCATGGTGGTGGGGCTTTTAGTGGAAAGGATCCATCCAAAGTTGACCGTTCAGCTGCCTATATGTTGCGTTATATTGCTAAAAATATTGTTGCGGCAAATCTTTGTGATAAATTAGAAATTCAGGTTTCTTATGCTATTGGAGTTAAAGAACCTACTTCAATTTTTATTGAGACGTATGGAACTGAACATGTTGACCATGATATAATCCTAAAAGCAATCAGAGATAACTTTGATTTAACTCCAGGAGGAATCATTAAAACGTTAGATTTACGTCAACCATTGTATCTAAAAACAGCTGCTTATGGACACTTTGGTCGTGGGGATAACAATCTTCCATGGGAAGAGTTAGATAAAGTAGAAATTCTAAAAAAATATTTATAGATAAAAATGCTCGATTTATTCGAGTGTTTTTTGTTTATGTTAAATTTAGGGAAATTTTATCAATAATTTGAGTGTTATTTTACAAATATATATTGTATAATATGTTTATACAAAGGAGGAATTCTTATGAAAATCTCAGTAAGAGGAAAAAACATTGAAATCACAGAGGCTATCGAAGCAAAGATTTCAGAAAAACTATCTAAATTAGATAAGTATTTCATCGTAAGTGACAATGTTGAAGCAAAAGTTTTATGTCGAGTTTATCCTTATGGACAAAAACTTGAAGTTACGATTCCTACTGAATATGTACTTTTAAGAGCAGAGGTCGTAGATGATGATCTATATAATGCTATGGATCTAGTTGTTGACAAATTAGAAGGACAAATCAGAAAGTACAAAACTAGACTAAGTCGTAAATCAAAAGATAATAAACTTGCGTTCAACCTATCTTCAATTGAAGATGTTGAATCTGAAGAAGATGTCTTGGTAAAGGTTAAGTCAATTACCCCTAAACCAATGGATATGGAAGAAGCAATCATGCAAATGGAATTGATTGGTCATTCATTCTTCGTTTATCGTGATGTTGAAAGTGATTCAATTAGTATCGTATATCGTCGTAATGATGGTGATTATGGTTTAATTGAAACTAGTAATTAATAATTGAATAATAGAAAAAGCCCTAAATGGGCTTTTTTATTTTACAACCTTGATAATAATCTTTAGCAACCATTAATTTATCAATATCATTTAAGATAGTTACTTTACGAATTGACCATAAGGGAGCGACTAAATCTGAAATATTTCCATCTCCGGTTAATCTTTCAATAACAATATTTTCTGGGATGTAACTTAATTGTTTGACAACTAAATCAATATATTCGTCACGACTCAGGATTTTAAAAGGCTGTTGTAAATATAACTGATGTAATTTTGTTTTTTCAATGACATAAAGCATATGGATCTTTAAGGCTTGAATGTCCAACTGCCCAACCGCCTTTGCTGTTTCAAGCATCATTTCATATGTTTCACCAGGTAGACCATTGATAATATGTACACAGACATTAATTTTTAATTTTCGTAATTTATTCAAGCCGTCTAGGAAGTCTTGATAATTATGGCCACGATTGATTAGTTCACCTGTTTGATCGTGAATGGTCTGTAAACCTAATTCGACCCATAAATCGCAGCGATTATTAACTTCTGCTAAATAATTTAAAACATCGGTTTCCAAGCAGTCTGGACGAGTTGCGATGCTGATTGCAACCACATTTTTTTTATTGATAAATGGTTCGATACAAGCTTTGATTTTTTTTAATGGGCCGTATGTATTAGTATTGGCTTGAAAATAAGCAATATATTTACAATTTGGCCATTTATTTTGAAGAAGCAAACTAACATTACTAAATTGTATTTCTAATGAATCCTGGATATTTCCGGCAAAATCACCTGAACCAGTGCTGCTACAAAAAATACAGCCGCCCGTGCCTTTAGTACCGTCGCGATTTGGACAAGTAAAGCCCGCATTCAAACTAACTTTGGCAACTTTACTTTGATATTTATTTTTCAGATAATAATTAAAAGTATGATAGCGTTTATTATCATCACTATATTTAAATAAGTTCATTTTATCACCATTGCTATTATAACATAAGGAGGACGTTATGGCATTACAACTTATTAATATTACTAAATTTTATAAGTATGGAAAAAAGAGACAACGCGTTATTGATGATCTAACAATTAAATTTCCAAGTAGAGGGATGATAGGAATCATTGGTCAAAGTGGTACAGGGAAATCAACTTTGTTAAACATTATTGCGGGAATTGAGCGTCCATGCAATGGTCAGGTATTAATTGATGGGCATAGGCTCAACTATCAACAAATTAGAATGTATCAACGTGATTATATTAGTTATGTTTACCAATTTTATAATTTAGTCAATGCTTTAACAATAAAAGAGAATTTAATCTTAATTACAAAAATAAAAGGTATTGATTTAAAGCAAGTGTCTGGTCAATTGGAGGAGTATTGTCGAACTTTAAAAGTAGTTGAATTGTTGGAAAGATATCCCGATGAACTATCGGGTGGTCAAAAGCAGCGAATTGGATTGGTTCGAGCTTTCTTGTGTAATACACCAATTCTTTTAGCAGATGAACCAACTGGAGCATTAAATGATAAATTAAGTATTGAAGTGATGAGACTTTTAAAAAGGTATGCCAAGGAGCATTTAGTGATTGTTATTTCGCATAATTCTCGATTAATTAAACAATATACAAAAATGATTGTAGATCTTGATAAAAAAAAGAATTATTATAATTTTAGTAATGAACGATATCATAAATATTCACCAATAATCATAAAAAAGCAGCCAGGTCGACTGCTTTTTTATTGTAAAAGGCAACTCAAATATCAATTTAAAAAGATAATAATGATGTTTGTATCACAAATATTTATTATTCTAGCTTTTGTTTTATTATTAAGTGCTTTTAATGGTGGATGGCAATATTTAGAAAAAAGATTTGAAGAAGACCCATTAAAAAGAGTTATTGAAGTTTCAAAAAATGATTATATTAATAATATCTTTGAACGCAAAGAAATTAAAAAATTTGAGAAGAATAATAAAATAGCAAATGTTGCTTACAAATTAGTATTTAGTAATGGAATTTTAAGCAGTTATGATGAAGAGTTAGACGTTGAGGTATATCAGATATTTAAAACTAAAAAGTTAGATTATATTTCTGGGAAATATCCTTCAAAAGAGAATCAAATATTAATTAATCAGACAACGGCAAAGAAGTATAAATTAAAAATAGGCGAGAGAATTAATTTTGAAATTAATGATGATGAATATGAATTCACTATTAGTGGAATCATTAATGATCATATTAATATAGGGGTTAATCTTTATTTAGAACAACAGTATTTAGAAGAAGAGTTAAGTGATGATTGCCTGGATAAAACAGTTTTAATATTTCATAGTGATCAAGTAGATGCTGTGATAAAAGAATATCAAAAAGATTATTTGCTGATTAATCTACACGGTGATTATATTGACAACTATCGATCAATTTTTGATATCACTAGATTTGTGATTTTCTTATTTATTGTAATTAGTTTTGCTATTTCATTAATTTTAATTTCAGTTATTCTTAAAACAATTTTTATTGAACGAAAAAGAGATACTAGTCTTTTATTGGCTAATGGTCTTGGTAAAGGTAAAGCAATTAATTTATTTTGTCGTGAAGCAATTTTGATAGGAGGGCTGATTGGAAGTGCGGGAGCAATCTTAGCAATGGGCGTATTAAGATTAATTGAGCTATTTGATTTAAGTGATTATTTATTTAACATTCCAAGGTTGTTTGTCTTACCGAAATATATTTTTACAAAATATGATTTATATGTAGTGTTGATTGTTATTTATATAATTGCATGTTATTTAGCAGGGTTACAAGCTAGTCTTAAAATAAACAGAATGGATATTAGCATATTGTTAAAGGAGAACTAAAATGCTGGAAATTAAAAATTTAACTAAAAGATATGATGAAACTATTATTAAAAATTTAAACATAATATTACCAAGTACGGGATTGATCATAATAGTAGGAAATTCTGGATGCGGAAAAACAACATTATTAAATCTAATTGGTGGAATAGATCAAGATTATGAAGGAGAAATATTATTTGATCATCAAGATATTCGAAAAATTAAAAAGTATTGTCGTAGGCATATTGGTTTTATTTTTCAGGATTTCAATTTAATTAATTGGCTAAATGTCAAAGAAAATTATTTGTTAGCAAAATTTTTTACTAAAATTTCATATAAAAGAGCAGTTGAAGATCAAGAAGAAAAATTAGAACTCCGAAAACTGAATAAAAAAAGGGTCAAAATCTTATCTGGTGGACAAAAACAACGGGTTGCATTACTTCGGGCGATGATTAAAAATGTTGATATTTTATTGTGTGATGAGCCAACAGGTTCTCTAGATGATAAAAATGCAAAGATGGTTTTTGAATTATTACATGCAGAAGCTAAGGAACGACTTGTCATTGTTATAACGCACAATGAGCAATTAGCTTATCAATATGCTGATCAATGCTTTTCTATGCAAAATGGACAATTGATTGGGAAGTATCGCCGGGATAAAAATAATCATTTTTATTCGCGTTTAGTCAAACAGCATTCACCATTAAAATTATATCAACTGGCATTGTTACAATATCGTGCTAATTTGGGTAGAAATTTAAAAATATCATCTGGTATTACAGTAGCTTTGATTTGTATTATGATTACCTTTACACTGAGTGGATCATTACAAACCCAAATAAAAAGACAGCTTGATTCTATATTTCCAAATCAACTAATTTCGATTCAGAATGTACATAAAAAATTACTTAGTTATCATGAGTTACTTTCATTATCAAATTTAGATATGAATGAATTTATCTATGGGGAACCAGCCGATTATGAATTTATGGGAGTATCACTGCAAAGTGATTATGAAGTTGAAAAAACAATTTATATCAGTGATATGACTAAACCAATAAAAAGTAGGAATTTGGAAATAGGACGTGAAACAAAAAATAGTAATGAAATAGTTTTATCAAAAACAACGGCAACACATCTTAATCCTGATTATCAAAAATTATTGAATCAACAATTATATGGATATTATTTAAAGGACGATCAAATTAAAGGAGTCTCACTCACTGTTGTTGGAATAGGGAAAGATGTAACTGCTTTTGACACAATCTATATTAATGAATTAGCTAATCTCGATCATATTAGCCAAGCTTTTGCGATTGATAAGAAACAATTATTGTTTCAATTAGCTATGATCAATTTAAATAGCAAAGCGGATCTTGATGATCTTTTAATGGATTTAGAAGATCAGTATAGTCAATTTGAATTTAAAGTTGCAGGAGAAAATATTAATGAAAGAATAGATACATTTATGTTACAAATTCAAAGAGTTCTTTTACTATTTTCTTTATTGGCTATAGTAGCAGCATGTTTCTTAATTGGGGAAGTGTTATATTTGTCTGTTATAGAAAAAACAAAAGATATCGGTATTTTTAAATGTATGGGTGCGAGTAAATTACAGATCATGAATTTAGTTTTATTAGAAAGTTTTACTTTAATTAGTGGAGCGTTTATCTGCTCTTATGTATTTTTTTATCAATTAGTTAATTTAATTAATCAGCTTGTTGAAAATGAGCTGCAGCTTGATTTATCAGGAGTGTTTATTCAAATTGATTATCAGTTAGTAATTGCTATCTATTTAGGAGCATTATGTTTTGGATTGTGCAGTAGCTATATTCCCGCCTTTTTGGCAGGCCGGTTAGATCCTATTAAAGCATTAAAACAACCAAATTATTAGTAATAAAATTTGTTGCATATCAGCCTTTTTATGTTATAATATTCTAGTATTTGAAAGTCGATGAATAGGACTAGTAGTAATTGACGTTTTTTATAGAGAATCAGTGGCTGGTGGAAACTGATAAAACGGGTTATGAACTCACCTAGGAGATGCAGCGGGGAATTAAGTAGTCGTTGTCGTTAACTGCGTTAAAGTTTTGAGGGCTAGGTCTTTTAGACTTGGAACTAAGGTGGTAACGCGATTAAAAGTCGTCCTTAGATAGGATGATTTTTTTATTTTAAGGAGGAATTATAAAATGCCGTTTGATCACAAACAAATCGAGCCGAAATGGCAAAAATATTGGGATGAGCATAAAACATTTAAAACAGACTGCTACGATGATAGTAAACCAAAATATTATTGTGTGGATATGTTTCCATATCCGTCAGGGAATGGTTTACATGTAGGGCATCCAGAAGGGTATACTGCAACAGATATTGTTTCAAGAATGAAAAGAATGCAAGGATACAATGTTTTACATCCAATGGGATTTGATTCATTTGGACTTCCTGCAGAGCAGTTTGCTATTCAAACAGGACATCATCCAGCTGAATTTACTAAAAAGAATATTGAGGTATTTAAGGGACAAATTAAATCTTTAGGTTTCTCATATGATTGGGATAGAGAAATCGCAACTAGTGATCCTGAATATTATAAATGGACACAATGGATTTTTACAAAACTTTATGATGCCGGTCTTGCTTATGTAGATGAAATTCCTGTAAACTGGTGTCCAGAACTTAAAGCTGTTTTAGCAAATGAAGAAGTTATTGATGGAAAAAGTGAACGTGGGGGATATCCGGTTATCCGTAAGCCGATGCGGCAATGGGTTTTAAAAATTACTGAATATGCTGAAAGATTGCTTGAAGATTTAGATGATCTTGATTGGCCTGAAGCAACAAAACAAATGCAGCGAAATTGGATTGGAAAATCAGTTGGAGCTAATGTTGATTTTAGGATTGATGGAACAGATAAAATATTTACAGTCTTTACAACTCGTTGCGACACTTTATTTGGTGCAACTTATTGTGTTATGGCACCTGAGCATCCATATGTAGCTGAAATCACTACATTGGAACAAAAAGAAGCTATTGAAGCTTATAAAGAAAGTTGTGTAAGTAAATCAGATTTAGAAAGAACTGAACTAAACAAAGATAAAACAGGTGTTTTTACAGGAGCGTATGCAATTAATCCTGTTAATGGTAAGAAAATTCCTATCTGGATTTCTGATTATGTACTAGCAAGTTATGGAACTGGTGCAATTATGGCAGTACCAGCACATGATGATCGCGATTGGGAATTTGCTAAAAAGTTTGGAATTGAGATCATACCTGTTTTAGAAGGCGGAAATATTGAAGAAGCCGCTTATACTGAAGATGGATTACATATTAATTCTCAATGGTTAGATGGACTAGGAAAACAAGAAGCGATTGATAAGATGATTGCCTGGTTAGAAGAGCATAAGTGTGGAGAAAAGAAAATTTCTTATAAGTTAAGAGACTGGTTATTTTCTCGTCAACGTTATTGGGGTGAGCCAATTCCAATCGTACATATGGAAGATGGAACAATGAGAACCGTTCCGGTTGAAGAATTACCATTAGAATTGCCAGCTACTAAGAATTTTCAACCCCATGATAGTGGTGAATCACCATTAGCTAACTGTGAAGATTGGTTGGAAGTAGAGATTGATGGTCAAAAAGGTCGTCGTGAAACTAATACAATGCCTCAATGGGCAGGATCTTGCTGGTACTATATTCGCTATATTGATCCACATAATAGTGAAGTTATTTGTGATCCTAAATTGTTAGAAAAGTGGTTGCCTGTTGATTTGTATGTAGGTGGTGCTGAGCATGCTGTATTACACTTACTATATTCTCGTTTTTGGCATAAAGTATTGTATGATGCTGGAGTAGTGAAATGTAAAGAGCCATGGCAAAGATTATTCCATCAAGGAATGATTCTTGGAGATAATAATGAAAAAATGTCTAAATCACGTGGTAATGTTGTTAATCCTGATGATATTGTTGCTTCTCATGGTGCAGATTCATTAAGATTATATGAGATGTTTATGGGACCATTGGAAGCTGCTCTTCCTTGGTCAACAAATGGATTAGACGGTTCACGTAAATGGTTAGATCGGGTATATCGTTTATTTATCGAACAAGATAAATTAAGTGATGAAAATGATCATAGTCTTGACCGTGTATATCATCAAACAGTTAAAAAGGTTACAGATGATTTTGAAACATTAGGATTTAATACTGCTATTTCACAAATGATGATCTTCATTAATGAATGCTATAAAGCAGAGACAGTATATAAAGAGTATGCATTTAATTTTATCAAAATGCTTTCTTGCATTGCTCCTCATATTTGTGAAGAAATGTGGCAAATGTTGGGACATGATAGTTCGATTGCATATGAAACTTGGCCAACATATGATGAAAATATGTTAGTGAGCGAGACAGTTGAAATGGGTGTTCAAGTTAACGGGAAACTTAGAGCCAAGATTCAAGTGACTAAAGATACTGATGATGAAGCTGTGAAGGAAATTGCGTTTGAACAAGAAAATGTTAAAGCTCATACTGAGGGTAAAAATATTGTAAAAGTGATTGTTGTAAAAAATAAAATTGTCAATATTGTAATGAAATAATTTGAGAGAAAATCTCACAACAGAATAAAGTGCTTGGGAATATTGAAAAGTTCGCTTAAAATCAAGGCTTGCAGACATTTTTCTTCAAGGGAAAGGTATCATAGAATACCGTAAAATATCGTAACAGATTTTTAAAATGGAGTAAAATTGGAGTAAAGATTGAAAGAAAATGGAGTAAATATTTCAAAGATGTAATGAGAAATGGCGTAGGTAGTGGAAACATTATCTGCGTCATTTCTTATTTGTAAAATTAGGGGCAGTTTTATTGAATTTGTGATAAAATAGAAAAAACATCTTGACTCTTTAGTAGCGTAACGGTTTACGATGAAAGATATGTCAATGAAAGCAGTAAAAAGATTGGGGAAAAGTTGTAAAAATCTTTTTAAAATGGATAATGCAAGAGTATTATTATTAGAAATGGCTAAAGATTATTTGAATCATTCTCAGTTGGAAGAAGCCACAGATAAACAGTACGGAAAAGGGGTTACAAAATACATTGGTTCAGCGATATATCGGTATTATGGTGTAGAAAACTTGGAATAAACAGATGTTACCAAAATGGAAACAAAGGAAATACATACTGGTACTTTTATTTTGGGTTCTATCGTTATATGATGTGAATGAAAGAGAGGTATGGAGTATGGCATTAAATGATAACATCAAAAAATTCAGAGAAGAAAAAAATCTCACTCAGCAACAACTGGCAGATAAGTTATATGTTTCAAGGCAGACAGTTTGTCGTTGGGAAAATGGTTCAAGATGTCCAGATTTGATTACGGCAAAAAAACTGGCATTAGAACTAGATGTAAGTATGGATGAACTTATATCAGATGAAGATGTAAATGATATGCAAGTAAATTATGGAATATGGAAATCTGAAAGAATAAAAGACAAGAAGCATTTACAGACACTTCAAAAAAAGATATAAGACTTTATACAAATTGTGGGAGCTGTATTTTTAGCAATCACGATTTTGTTACGAGTGCAATTAGATATGAGAGTACCTGTATGGTGTACAATCATTTGCTTTATTATTGTAGCGGTAGCATTTCTTTGTAATTTCATAGTTTCTAAAAAGTTGAGAGAAATGTAGTGAGGTCAAGGAACAAGGCGTAGCCGATACGCCGTAGGGCAGTCCTTGACGGAACGGACACAGCCAACAGAACCATGATACAGCAGAGGACTTGAAAGGTCAGAAACCTTGCAAGTCCTCTTGTCTGTTACTGGGCGTTGTGTTTTAAGTAAAGTGCTTCTTTTACCACTTCTTTTTCAAATGCTTTGATATGACAATCATGTACTTCATTGTCAATATAAAAGCAATCGTCAGTCTGTGAGTAGGCAAGTTTGGTAACTTTCGGTTCATAAGTTTTTGTATCAATTCCGTAATAGTAAATCGTGGCGGTTGTTAAT
The DNA here is from genome assembly GCF_019125875.1 of Erysipelatoclostridium sp. MSK.23.31. Taxonomy (NCBI): domain Bacteria; kingdom Bacillati; phylum Bacillota; class Erysipelotrichia; order Erysipelotrichales; family Coprobacillaceae; genus Thomasclavelia; species Erysipelatoclostridium sp. MSK.23.31. The sequence goes on from NZ_JAHOCB010000021.1 coordinate 16,735, forward strand.
ACCATGTGAATACTTTCAAAATCTCTTGTAAAAATAGTATGCCTGTCGGAATAGAAGAAATCAGACGGACATTCGTAGAACTCGGAACTATCTTCTTTCAAAAATAAAGGTAATAGGTGCATTGCATTTCCAGCACGATTGACAAGAACATAAAAGCGTGGAATAAGGGCGGCATATTGGGTCATCATGGCAATATAGATATCGTCTAAATTATCAAGAAGATACTCGGAGCAGGAGTTGTTATAAAAGACATATTGCAGGGCATTGTTATTCTTACTTGTATGTTCCATAGGTACATTTTCTCCGTAAAGCCACCGCAAGTCTACATCTAAGGAGTCGGCAATTAGTTCCATTTTATCGGCTTTTGGATTGTATTGTCCCGAAAGATAGGAACTGAACGCTCCTTTGCTGATACCAGTATCTTTGACTATATCCACTTGTTTTTTATTTTTTGCTTTCATGGCAAATTTAATCCGTTCTGCGATTGTATTCATCTGAAAACCTCTCTTTCCATATCTCGTTATAACTTCTCATATCATATCGTCTAAGGACACTATATCATAAGTTCAGAAAAAAGAAAACAAAAAGTTCATAAAAAACTAAACTTTCTGTTGCGAAATGAACATATTTATGCTAACATACAAATGAGTTCAGAAATAACTGAACAGAAAAACGGCGTCGTAATAGGAAAATGAAAATATGAGAAACTGACCTATCGGTTCAACGGGGAGAAAGGAACGAGTATGCAGATTACATTGACGAAAGAACAGGTAAAAGAAGCCTTTGGAGAACTTCGTTTTATGGGTGCGGACAACTGTTACCGCTATGACAAAGACAGCAAGAAGAAAACAGAGGAAGTGGAAGCTTTAAAACTTCATCTCGGAAGCATGAAAATTGGGAACAGCGTGGATATTCGCTTAGAAGCAACGGAACTTCCGAAGATTGAGCCTTATGCGGTGGTAGAACTCGAAGAACCAGTATATGCCCCTTATGTGCAGAGAGGAAACTTTCCGGTATTAGTGGAAAAGATTACCTGTAAAGGTATCCGTCCTGTTCCGAATAAAAATATGTAGGTGGTCAAAGTTCCTGCCCTCATTCTGACGTATTAAACGGCAGGTTGAGGGCAGGGCAATGGCAACGCCATTGCAGATAGGAGGTATGTGAAATTTGGAAGAAAGAAGCGGAAGTTTTCTTCCAGAACTCCCCTACACTAACAGGGGAGTAATACGACAGAAAGAAGAATTAAGTGCTTTGATAGATTGGTGTCAGGTAACCATTAAGGAAGTTCCGTTAGAAGCAGTTATAGAAGATGTACTGAGAATACCGTTGGAACTTATGACGGTGACAGGCTATGAAAAAGGAATTGCAGGACATGAGGTTGTGGCAATCTTTGATAATATCAAGGTACTAAAACCAACAGGAAATGCACAGTATCAAGGCTTTCAGATTTTAATGAGTGGGAAAGGTTGTCGCAACTATGAAAATTTTTTACAACTCAATGAGGAAACATGGTTTGATTTCTTAAACAGAGTTTGTCAGTATCACATCAACTTTCCTCGGATTGATTTGGCGATAGATGATAGAAAACCTTATTTGAGTATTCCCGATTTGATTGTACGGACAAAAGAGGGATTGCTTTCCACAAAACTAAGGGAGATAGATTTTCACGACTCGGGGGAACTGAAAGAAGAAGTGTTTCAGAGTAAAGGTGGTAGTCTTTATCTCGGCAGTTCAGCCAGTAATTTGAGATTGGTATTTTATGAAAAGGGATATGAACAGAATAAAAAGTATGGAACAGAATTAGACGAAAATTGGAATAGATATGAGTTGAGATTTCGGCAGGAAATGGCGGTAAGTGTAGTACAGGCATTATTGAGATATAGAGATGTGGCAGGACTGGCAATGGAAGTATTAAACAGCAAAATACGATTTTTAGAAAAGCCGACAGACAGCACGACAACACGAAAAAGGCTTTATCCAACCTATCAAGCGTGGGCGGAACTGATGAAAGATATAGGCAAGGTGAAACTTACCATACAGCCACAGAAGAAAAGTTTGCAAAAGGTGTGGGAGTGGTTAGAAAAGTATGTTGCCCCGTCTTTGAAACTGTTTGCAGAGGTTGGGAAGATAGAGCAGAGAGATTATATCGGTAATCTTGTAAAAAATGGAGAAATGAATATCACACAGAAGCAGTTGTATGATGATTACATAAAAGCAAGAAAATTAGGCGAAAGGGGGTAATCGTATCGATAAAGCATTACTAAATATAAATGAATTTTGTGAGTATATGGGGATTGGGAAAACAAAGGCAAGAGAACTGTTGAACAATCCGAAAAATAGATTTACAGTACGCATTGGTAATCGGTTGTATGCAAATAAGAAATTACTTGATGAATGGCTGGAATATCAATGCAAAAGGGCTTGAAAAGAAAATGGGGTGTGGATATAATGAAAATTGAAATATTTACTTTACCATATTTCTTTTAGTAGAAGAAAGGAAAGTTGGTATGGGTAAAGATTTAAAAGGAAAAGAACTCGGTAAGGGAATTTCACAGAGAGCAGATGGACGCTATATTGCAAGATTTACAAGCAAAACAGGAAAACGTAAAACGCTTTATGATTTTAAACTGAATGAATTAAAACGGAAGTTGCGAGAAGCGGTTTATGAAGATGAACATGGTTTGAATGGCAACGGCGAAAGTATCACTTTAAACGCATGGTATGTAACGTGGACGGAGTTGTATAAGAAGAAAACAGTTAAAATGACTACGATATATAAAAATCACAGTTACTATAACGCAAGAGTGAAGAACTCTATCGGAAAGATGTATTTGCAGGACATTAAAACATATCATGTTCAAAAATTCATAAATGAATTGATAGATAGCGGTCTTGCACATGGAACGGTGTCGAACATCAGATTTATGCTGAGTGATATGTTTGATAAAGCAGTATTGAGTGAATATATTAGAAAAAATCCATGTATCGGTGTGGAAATGCCAAAAGAAGTGAAAAAGGAAAGGCGTGTATTAACAAGAGAGGAACAGGAAAAATTCTTTACATTTGCTTCTTCCTACATACACATCAATGTTTTGAAATTTGCTGTGACAACAGGTTGTCGGATTGGAGAAGTGCTTGGGCTGAAATGGGAAGATTGTGACTTTGAAAAAAGAGAAATTACAATCAATAAGACAATTCATTATTCAAAGGCTTCTAGTCCCGTCGAGGGTTCAAAGTTTTTCTACACAACTGCCAAAACCATATCAAGCAATCGTGTTATTCCTATGACAGATGAAGTATATGAGATTTTGCAAAATCAGAAGATAAAGCAGACAGAACAGAAGATGTGGAAACGCTCAATATGGAAACAACACAAAGAATTTCAAAATTTGGTATTTACTTGTTCAGACGGTTCGCCAGTTTACTATTACAACGTCAATAGTGCAATCAAAGACTATGTGGCAAAAATCAATGTAATAGAGATTGAACTGGCAAAGGAAGAAAAGAGAGAGCCGAAGATATTTGAACTATTTACCTGTCACACTCTACGACATACATACGCTACAAGGTGCTATGAAAATGGAGTAGACCAACAGGTAGTGCAGAAACTCTTAGGTCACTCCACGTTGGCAATGACAACCGATTTATACACGCACGTTTCAGAAGAAAAGAAAAAAGAAGAAGTAGTCGAACTGAAAATATTGGCTTAAAATTGGAGTAAAAATGGAGTAAATCAGAAGATAGATAGCGAAAAACAGCGTAAAATCAACATTTTCGAGTAGACATAAATATTGTAATGAAATAGTTATAAATAAAAGAGACTGTAACGCATTAAAATTGATATGCTTCTTTCTGGGGAGACAAGTGAAATAATAAAAACTTGTCACTTAGGAGGAAGCATATTTTATGTCTAAAAGAAAAATATCCATTGAGGATAAGGTATATGCTGTAAATTTGTATCTAGATGGAAAAGAAAGCCGAAATCGAATTGTATCTATGTTTGGTGTCAGCAAGCTGTTTTAGATTATTTAGATGGTCGTGGTTCCTTGGATGATATTTGTAAAAAATACGGAATTTGTCAAAGATTGAAGTTACAACTCTGGATAAAGAAGGATAATAATCATGAAGAGTTAAAATCATCTGAAATAGGAGAACACACTATTATGACAAAAGGAAGAAAAACTGCATTTGGAGGTTGTACAGAGAAAGCTCTGAAAACGAACAAAAAAACAGACGGATTACTGATGAGATTGAAAAGCTCCATACAGAGTCACCAGATAGAGGATAATGAAGAATTAGAGATGATCTAGAATGTTATCATGACATTGATGTTAATGATAAACGAGTACTACGTACTACTTAATATCAAATCAACTATTAAATACTCTACTAATGGATGTACAGGACAGGCTGTAAATCCTCAATATATAGCTAAAAATTTACTTAATCGAGAGTTTACTACCGATGCACTAAATGAGAAACGGCTCACAGATGTAACAGAATTCCATTATTATATTAGAATCGAAAAACATAAAATTTATTTGCAAATCGCATAAAAACTGCCAGTAGATAATCTACCGGCAGGAAAAATTTTATATTTTTTCAATTGTCTACTTGACAGGTTGCAGTTCACTTTAGACGTTACAGCCTTTTTTAAATACATTATTAATTTTATTGTATACTAATGAGAATTATATATAAAACAATAATATATAGTTTTTAGCTATTTTTCATATAAGTCACTAATTGATCAACGGATATACCATGTTGAGCTAATAATTCATCAGCATTAAAATCAGTATGAAAGGCCTTGGAGATACCATAATTCTTGACTTTCATCTCTGTCATACCGTAGAAACTGCTTATTCTGTGCCCATATCCACCTTCTAATTCACCATCTTCTAAAGTAATAATAAGACGATGATTATTAGTCAAGTCATTTAGTAATTCTTCATCTAAACCTGTTAGAAATTTTGGATTTATTACAGTGATATTTTTACCGGTATCCTCTTTGTATTTTTGAGCTGTTTTTAAGGCTAATGGAAGCAGATTACTTACTCCGATAATAGCAATATCATTACCTTGTTGAACAATTTGAGATTTATTATGGATAGAGTAATCAGTTGTGTCTTCTTGACCACTTTCAATCATTTGTACTGGGACTCTGATTGCAATTGGATGATCTTTTTGGGTAGTTGCATATTTAAACATTTGTAAATACTCTTCTTTAGTTGTCGGCGCTAAATAGATTAAATTTGGAATATGTGCAAACATTGCAATATCACATAAAGCTATATGAGTATTTGAATTCATCCCATAGACTCCAGCGGATAGAACAAGAATTGTTGCTGGATTATTGTTCAGACATAAATCGTGAGATAGCTGATCATATGTACGTTGTAAAAAAGGAGCAAAAGTTCCAAAGACAGGTATTCCGCCATTTTTAGCAATCCCGCTAATCATTGCCATAGCATTTTCTTCAGCAATGCCAACATCAATAAATTGTCCACGTTCGACATATTCTTTTCTTACAGGTTCGATGAATCCTAGCCCCATCGGTGTACCGGCATTTACAACAACAGCCTTTTTATTTGCATTTAATAAGTTAGTCAAGCTATTGAATAGGGTTTGATCATCTTCATCAACAAATTTATATGTTCCATCAGCAACATTAAATGGACCACCAGCATGCCAAGCTTCCTTGTTTACCTCTGCATATGGTAATCCTTTTCCCTTGATTGTATGGATATGCAATACGATAGGGTGATCGATATTTTTAACACTTTCAAATAATTCAATTAATTTTTCGATATCATGCCCATCATCTAAGTATTTATAATCAAGACCAAATGATGTAAATATATTGTTATTACTTGTTCCGTTAGTGTCTCGTAATTCTTTAAGCGTTTGATAAATACCGCCATGATTTTCGGCAATACTTTGATCATTGTCATTAACGATAATGATCAAGTTTTTATTATATTCGCCTGCATAATCGATAGCTTCTAGTGCTTCTCCACCTGATAAAGAACCATCGCCAATAATAGCGATAATATTTTCGGCTTTTTTATTCAAATCTCTTCCAATTGCTAACCCAAGAGCAAGTGATACAGATGTAGAAGTGTGACCAATTGTAAACATGTCATGTTCACTTTCAAGTGGGTTGGTATATCCTGTTACGTCATGGAAATGTTCTTCATCTAGAAATGCCTCTTTTCTGCCAGTCAATATTTTGTGTGGATAAGACTGATGGGAAACATCAAAAACGAATTTATCATTTGGTGAATCAAAAACATAATGTAAAGCTACTGTCATTTCTACCATCCCTAAATTGGGACCACTATGTCCGCCGGCTTTACTAATCTTATTAATCAATGCTGCTCTAACTTCGTTAGCAAGTTCTTTTAATTCTTTTCTATTCAATTTTTTAAGATCGTTTGTATCGTCTATTTTTTCTAAAAACATATTTACCTCCCATATAACTAGATACTATAAAAAATACTTTTTATAGGTGATAATATCATACATCTTGAAGTTTACTTCAAGTCAAGAGAAAAATTAAAGTAGTTTATGAGATGATAATTAGAATTACTGTACTGAACATATTTATTAATAGAGGAAAATAAGTATAATAAAAGAATGAAGTATAGAGTAGATTAATTAGTAATTTTATGATAAGTGAAAAGTGATAAGTAAAAAAGGTGATTTTTTGATACAATGAAGTTCACTACACAAAGTCACCTTTTTCATTTGATTAATATAATTTTAAGCAGTTATAATGCATTTTCGAGGACATTTTTCTTTGCAAAGTCCACAATTTGTACATTTAGTATAATCAATCCGTGCTAAAGAGTTTTCAATAATAATTGCATTATTAGGACAATTACGAGCACATATACCACAGCCAATACAACTAACAGCGCAATTTTTACGAGCTCGGAGAGCTGGTTCATTTGAATTACATTTTACTACTGCCTGTTTTTGATATGGAATCAAAGTAATTACATTATTTGGACAGACTCTAAGACATTTACCACATGCTTGGCACAAGTCTGGATTGATAACGGCAACCCCATCAATAATTGAAATGGCATTATATTCACATTCTCTGACACAACTGCCGTATCCCATGCAGCCGTGACTACATTGTTTATCTCCACCACCAGGGACGATGGCTGCGTTATTACAGTCTTTGATACCGTGATATAAGTACTGAATCGTTGCATTTTCGCAAGTACCACCGCAACGAACAAATGCTGTCATTCGCATTGTTCCTTCACTTTCTACTCCCATGATCATTGCAATGGCGTCAGCTACACTTTTTCCTCCAACAGGACATTGATTGATCTTTGCTTCACCAGCAACAATTGCTTTGGCTAGCCCGTCACATCCGGGATAGCCACACCCCCCACAATTATTTCCAGGAAGTTCTTCACGAATTTGAATTTCTTTTTCATTAACAGTAATGGCAAATTTTTCACTAGCAATTGTCAGAAGAATACCAATAAGTAAACCGATTGCACCTACAATAATGGCCGCAATTATAATTTCATTCATCTTATATTCTCCTCCTTATATTAGACCTGAAAAGCCAATGAATGCAATTGCCATCAGTCCTGCTGTGATTAGTACAATGGGGGAACCTTGGAATGAAACAGGAATATCATTATCAGCGATTTTTTCACGTATCCCAGCCATAATAACGATGGCAATCGTAAATCCAACAGCTGTTCCAAAACTACAAACAAGACTTGTCAAAATATCATAATTATTTTGAACATTTGTGATAGCAACTCCTAAAACGGCACAGTTAGTTGTGATAAGAGGAAGATATACTCCCAAAGAACTATATAAGCCAGAGCTATATTTTTTTAAGAACATTTCAACTAGCTGCACCAAAGCAGCAATAACTAAGATGAAGGTAACAGTGTTTAAATATTCTAAATGGAAGAGTACTAGTATTTTGTAAACTAAACTTGTTGCAATTGAAGCAATAGACATTACAAAGATGACAGCACCACCCATTCCTGCTGCTGTTTCAATTTTTTTTGATACTCCTAAAAAAGGACATAGACCTAAGAATTGACTTAAGACAACATTATTTACTAAAGCGACACTAATTAATAATAAAATCATTCCCGTCATTTATTTTTCCTCCTTTAAATCACAAAGTGCCTTTTCATCACTGCTACGACAATGAAGACAATCATGATTACAATTACCATCTTTGTTTTTATTAGTTGCACTTGGCAGTTTTAAACGGTTTTGAATAGCCGTTAGACCAGCTAAAACAAAGAAAGCGCCAGGTGCCATTACAAAGATAGTTACAGGTTCAAGATGAGCAAAAAAGCTATAAATATTAGTGCCAACTAAATCTTTAAAAAGTGGCGCAAACTCAATTCCAAAAAAAGTACCACTGCCCAACATTTCTCTAATTAAACCAATACAAGTCAGTGCAAGCGTAAAACCTAGCCCCATACCAACACCATCAAATAACGATAAAACGCAACTATGTTTTGAAGCGTAAGCTTCAGCTCGTCCTAAAATGATACAATTAACCACAATTAGAGGAATATAGATCCCTAATGTATCATATAATGAAGGCAAATATGCTTGTAATAGTAATTGGACAATTGTTACCATTGAAGCGACAATTACGATATAAGAAGGAATTCGCATTCTTTCAGGGATTATTTTTCGTAAGAACGAAATCATAAAATTTGATACGGCAAGGACAATCATCGTTGTTAAGCCCATTCCTAATCCATTGACAGAAGAAGTTGTTACTGCAAGAGTAGGACACATTCCTAACATTAAAATCAAAGTTGGATTTTCTTTTATGATTCCATTATAAAGACGTTCAACATATTTATTCATGATTAGCCTCCTTGATTTCCTGGTTGATTGCTAAGGCTCCGTTAATAGCATTGTTAAAAGCTGATGAAGTAATTGTAGCTCCGCTTAGAGCATCAATTTCATCTTCATTTTGCTTACCAGTTTTGGTGATTTTAAAATCAGTTACTGATTTATGATAATATTGATTTTTAAAATTATCATTTTTAGCATTCATTCCTAATCCAACCGTCTCATCAATTGAGAGGACTTCAATTCCCGTAATTTCATCATTAGTATCAATTCCAACAACTAATGTGATATCACCGCCATAACCATCTTCAGTAGTGACTTTGACAACATGTCCTATTAATTCTTTTTTATCATTTGTAACGACTAAAACGTCGTCTATCACAATGCCATTTTCACCAAAGTTATATTTTTTGTCTTTTATAACATTAGGAAAATTTTTAACAAGTTGATTTATTTGTTTATTATTATCAAAATTTTGACCTTCTTTAAAAACACTTCGATAAGAATCTTGTATGATTTTTTCATTTTGTCTAGCAATTGGGTCTTTGGTAATAGAATTAACCATAGCTAGAGATAAACTAGCAGCAACTGTAATTACAACAAAAACGAGAATATCTTTTAGAAGATTTTTTTTCATTATGCTTTACCTCCACTACCTTTTATTTTAGGCACTGTTACTTTTTCAATCAAAGGGACAAGTAAATTAGTAATGATAATAGCAAATGACATTCCCTCAGGAGTATTACCATAGAGCCTAAAAACAGCAGCTAATATTCCAATAACCAGTCCATAAATAATTTTACCGGTTGGAGTAATCGGACTTGTCACATAGTCAGTAGCCATGAAAAATGCCCCAATCATTAAACCGCCACCACAAATTTGTTGTAATAAAAATAGACTGTTAAAGTTATTATTGATCAAAATGATTAAAGAAAATGAAAATAGGATACACAACGGTATTTTAGGACTAATTACTTTTCGATAAATTAGGTAGATAGCGCCTAAAAGCAGAGCAATTACTGATGTTTCACCAATCGTACCACTAGTATTTCCTATAAACATTTTGAGAAGATTGACATTTTGTCCATTTTGTATCATTGCCAGCGGAGTAGCACTAGTACTTGCGTCGATGCTAACAAAGCTGTTCATTTTTCCGGCAAATGAAATTAATAAAAAACATCGAGCTGCTAAAGCAGGATTCATAAAGTTCTGACCAAGTCCACCAAAAAGTTGCTTAACAATTATAACTGCGAATATACTTCCCAAAGCAACCATCCACAATGGCAATGAGCTTGATAGGCATAACGCTAATAATAAGCCTGTGATGGCTGCGGAGCCGTCTTTAATCGTGATTGGCAGCTTCATCAATCGTTGATACAAATATTCACTTAGAACAGCTGTAATAATAGCAGTTGTAATAACAAGAAACGCATTAAATCCAAATTGATAAATTCCAAAAAAAGTTGCTGGTAATAAAGAAATGATTACGTCATACATAATATTTTTAGTTGTAATTGAACTACGAATATGGGGAGCAGTAGACACATTAAATAAATTATCCATTATTTTGCTCCTTTCTTGCGATCGTCATTAATTGCTTTTTTTATTTTTTTAAATGATTGTGTCATGTTTCGCTTTGCAGGACATGTGAAGGTACAGCAGCCGCACTCCATACAATCGTTGCCGTGAACCTTTAAAAAGTTTTCTTTATCGCCTGTTCTGGCATAACGGTATAGTAATTGTGGAATAAGACCGATAGGGCAAACATCGACGCATCGGCCGCAGTGAATGCACGCAGTTGGAGCGGTTTTAGATACTTCATCTTCACTTAGGCAAACTAAAGCAGAAGAAGTTTTAGAAACTGGTACATCTAAATTAAATAAAGCAGTACCCATCATGGGACCACCAGAAATGATTTTTTGAGGATGTACTTTAAAACCTCCACAAGCGTCAACAAGGGTCTGATATTTAGTTCCTAGGCGAACCTTAAAATTTTGTGGTTGAAAGATTGCATCACCAGTTACCGTTACAATCTTTTCAATTAGTGGAATATTTAAGGCAACGGCCTCATAGATAGCAATAATAGATGCAACATTGCTGACAATACAGCCAACATCAGCTGGCAACATCCCATTTACAATTGTTTGATTAGTTAATACTTTAATCAATACGCGTTCACTTCCTTGAGGGTATTTTGTTGGTAAGGCTGCTATTTCAATTTTATCTTCATCTACAACGACTTTTTTTAAATGAGCTAATGCTTCTGGCTTATTATCTTCAATAGCAATAATTGCTTTGGCATTTTTAAATAACTGTAATTGAATTTTGATGCCAGCGATTAATTTATCTGTTTCTTCTAGCATTAAACGATAGTCAGAAGTTAAATAGGGCTCACATTCTGCACCGTTGATAATTACATATTTAATTGAGTCATCATCTTTAGGGGTATTTTTTATTGCGCTGGGGAAGCCGGCGCCACCTAAACCAACAATTCCTGCGTGAGCGATAAGTTCACGAATTTGCATACTGCTATAATTATGATAATCATTTGTTGTGTTGTATTCTGGAATACTTTGATATTGGTGATCGTTAGTAATAACGATACAATCAACAAAAAAACCAGTAGGGGCAAGTCGTAAATCAATTGTTTTAACGGTTCCAGAGACAGAACTAGCAACATTGGCAGAAATCATACCGTTTCCATTAGCAATAATTTGGCCAACTAAAACATGATCACCTTTAGCAACGATAGCTTTAGCTGGAGCACCAATATGCTGTGATAATGGATAAATCAGTTCATCTCCAGGATTTAATAGTTTGATTGGATGATTGGCGGAAAGACTTTTATTATCATGGGGATGGATTCCGCCTTTAAAACTTAGTATTCTCATTTGAATTAAACTCCTTTTTTGGACTATATTTTAATTATAGACTTTTTATAATTAATATTAAATAGTTTAGACAAGTTAAAAAATTAACTTAAAAAGCAATCCTTTCAAGAGGATTGCTTTTACTAGTTTATAAATGAAATTGAGATTCATCAAGACGTAGACTATAACCTTGTGGGTGTTTACAAACTGGGCAGATCGTTAGTGCATCAGTACCTTCATAAATAAAACCACAGTTCATACACATCCATTTTACAGTAGACTGGTCATTAAATAATTTACCACTGGTTAATAAATTATGATATTTTTTAAAACGTTCATGGTGATAGTGTTCAATCTCACAAATCATGTAAAAAGTTGTTGCAATTTCAACATAACCTTCTTCTTTAGCTTCATCACCAAATTGCTTGTAGATAGATGTTGCTTCATCGTATTCGTGTTGTGCTGCTTGTTCTAATAACGAACTTAAATCCTGATCTAGATCAACAGGATAATTAGCCTCCATTGAAACATTAGCATCTTTAAAAACATCTTTAAGATAATTGTAAAAAACTATCGCATGCTCTTTCTCTTGATTTGCAGTAAAATAAAGCATATCTTGTAAAATAGCCATTCCATTCTTACCTGCGACTTTAGCAGCCATTTCATAACGCATTCGAGCTTGACATTCACCAGCAAAAGCTCTTAATAAATTTGTTTTGGTTTTTGTTTCCATATATAAGTTACCTCCACTTTTATTTTTAACAAAATAAAAGAAGATTAAACTTAATCTTCTAAGAATCAAATAATCTCTTTAATAATAATTAAAATATTATAACGCTGATATAGATACTGCTAACAAGACAAATAATCTAGTTGATCATATCTTTATTCATTCCAGTTAATTCCATATATTCAGTTTTAACATTTTTCAATAATTGCATAAATGTCCAATTTACATTTGTTTGAGTTACAATTGCCTTTAACGGAATGAAAGGAATGTTTGCTTCTTTAAAAATTTGTAATAGCAAATCAACTTGTTTATCTTCAAAACCAGCCATAACCATCATGTCATCTTGTGGAATCTCTGTTAATGCTTCAGTTCCACGTTCAAAATTATCAGCACCTAAAATATACCCAATCGGGCTCATTAAATCACTTGATTTAACAATGATTACTTCAACATTCAGTTTTTCAAGAATTGAAATAATTGCTTTACCAGCATCAGTTTTATCAATATTGTATAATAATACAGTTTCTTGCATATGTATTACCTCGCTTTCGCTTAATAGGTTATCATATTTATGGTTAACGTTCAACTAAGTTGACTTAATGTGCTATAATTTATCCGGGTAGGTGAGATAATGCGGTATTATTTAGAAAAAGAAATTACAAATAGTTATAAAGAAGGAAGCTTAGTTATTGATATTCTTAGTAAAGAAGATTTCATAAACCAGTATCAAAAGGAAAATCATGCAAACCATGTGATTAGGCATATTGGGGATATTATGTACTGTAAAGTAGAATTATTTTACGATGTGATTTGCGGAGCGTTTGTTATACCTGACAAAAAGGATTTAAAAATAAAACATTGTTTTAGTTTTTATTTAACAGAACAAAAAATGATTTTTATTGATGATAACGATTATGTGATGAAACTTATTGAAAAAATGAAAGATACATATACTAATAATCGTCTAAGTTTGAACAAATTTTTTCATGATTTGATTTTCTTAATAACTGTTGATGATGGAATGTATTTACAAGAATATGCTGATCGTTTACAGGTCATCGAAGACAAAATAGCTTTTAATTTCAATAGTCAAATAAATAATGAGATAATCTTGCTGCGTAAAGAACTATTAATTTTAAATTCCTATTATAATCAGTTGGGGGATATGATCGATATTTTAAGTGATAATGAATCAGATTTCTTAAATGATTATGAATGTCATTTATTCAGCATGCAGGCACGTAGGATTGATCGTTTGGATAACCAGTTAAATGCTTTAAAAGATTATTCTTTGCAAATAAAGGAAATGTATCAAAATAAAATTGATACCCACCAAAATAAAATTATGACTGTTTTAACAGTTGCAACAACTATTTTCTTCCCGTTATCGATTATCACAGGATGGTATGGAATGAATTTTAAAAATATGCCAGAGTTAAATAATCCTTATGGTTATATTATTGTTATTGGAGCAAGTATTTTAGTTGTAATTATTGAAATGTTAATTTTGAAAAAGAAAAAATTCTTTTAGAAAAAAATGTTGACGTAGTCAATAAAAAAAGGTATAGTAAATAAGCAACAAATGATAGCAGCACATAGAGTTTTGAAAAGAGCGTTTATAACTTAAGTTTGTAGAGTAGCTAGCTGCAAAGTGAAATACTTAATATAAACACAATTCAAATAATCTATGCAATGTTATTGTTTTATGCAAATAAAACAATAAATGGAGGAAGACAAATGTCACGTTACACAGGACCTCAATGGAAATTATCTCGTCGTTTAGGATTCTCTACTTTAGAAAATGGTAAAGAATTAAATAAGAGAGCTTATGCTCCAGGTCAACATGGTCAAAAAAGAAAAAAACAAACAGAATATGGTTTACAATTAGCTGAAAAGCAAAAAGTAAGACATATGTATGGAGTAAATGAAAAACAATTCCATAACACATTCAAACAAGCAGGTAAAATGGAAGGTATCCATGGTTATAATTTCTTCTGCTTATTAGAAAGAAGATTAGATAATGTTGTTTACAGATTAGGATTTGCACCTACAAGAAGAGCTGCAAGACAATTAGTAAACCACGGTCATTTCTTAGTAAATGGAATTAAGACTGATATTCCATCATTCCGCGTTAAAGTTGGAGATGTTATTGAAGTTAAAGAAAAATCTAAAAATTTAGCAATCATTAAAGCTAGCTTAGAAGCTAGAGTACATACTCCTGCTTTTGTAGAAGTTGATGATACTAAATTAACTGGAAAACTTGCTCGTTTACCAGAAAGATCTGAATTAAATCAAGAAATCAATGAGTCATTAATCGTTGAATACTATAACCGTATGGGTTAGTAAATTAAAGAAATTTAGGTATATCATAACTATATTGCAGCTATGTTATACCTTTTTTCTTTATTTCCTAAAAAATCATCGATTATGTAGTAGGTATAGCACAGCTATGTATTTGCTTAACTGCTAAATTCCTGCTAAAAATTTAAATATTGATTTATAAAAAATCTAAAATTTAAAGTGAAAAATAATGAATTTTATGTTATTTTTGTGATGATAAGTTAATTTATTTTTTTATTTGATATTGTATTGTAGTTATATTATTATTAAATAAAGGATGGTGTAATTTATGAGTGAAGTTGATGCAGAAAATTTAATTGCTGTTTTGAAAGAGTTTATAGATAACAAGATATATTATCCAGATATTGGTGAGACTAAAGAATATGAAGTAAAAAGTCTGACTAGTCATGATTTATTTATAATTAATATATATAGAAAATCAAAAAATAGAGATAAATATAGTATTCAGATAAGATTAAAAGGGTCAAATATAAAATTATTAAGATTAGATATTGGTAGTACACTTTCACATAAGAATAGTAATGGTAAAATTATTCATGGTTCACATCTGCATATTTTTAAAGAAAATATAGAATTATCTGATGCTATGGAGTGTAAAAGCAATGGTTCGTTTATAGATGATTGTATTTTCTTTATGAAAAAAGTAAATGTCATAAATTATCCTAAAACACATCAGGAATGTTTTGTTTTTAATTAATTGAAAGGAGGAATAGTAATATGGATGAACTTATAAACGATTATTATGATTTTTTGAAATCTCAAACTAATACAATTAAATTAAATGAATATTATGAAATTACTGTTCCGTTTTATGACTTTATTGGTGATGCAATACAGATATATGCAAAATTTGAAAATAATAATATTTATATGGATGATGATGGAAATACCATTGGAAATTTAAAAATGAATGGTGTTGGTATGAGTCCGAATAGAATAAAACAAATTGAAAGAACATGTTTGACTTTTGGTGCTCAATTTGATGGCGATAATATATCAATTAGAACAACCAAAGATAAGTTTTCAAATAGATTGAATTCTCTTATTCAATGTATTTTGAGAGTTGATGATATGAATTTTACAACTAGTAGTAAGGTTAAGTCATATTTTCTAGATGATGTTGTAAAATATTTTAATAAAAATGATATATACTACACGGAAAATCCTAGTTTCATTGGAAAGAGTGGTTATACTTCTAATTTTGATTTTTTATTTCAGCGTTCAAAAAATAAGCCTGAAAGATTGTGTAAGCTAATTAACAATGCATCAAAATCAACTATTAAGATGGCTTTGTTTGAATGGGATGATACTAGACCAATGAGAAAAAATGATACAAAATTTATAGTATTGATTAATGATTCAAATAATGTCGATGATAGTATATATGATGCTACGTCAAATTATGGAGTTCAGGTTGTTAACTGGTCTAAAATAGATGATAGCATTAATTTATTCAGATAGAATTTTTAAACATATCTAGGAAAACTAAAAAAGACATTCTGCATTAGGAATGTCTTTTTTATGAATACACATTATTAACAACATTGTTTAGATTTTCGTTCTCCAAGGATGTATAAACATCCAGTGTAGTCTGATAGCTTTCATGTCTTAATAGCCTTTGCGCAATTTTTACATCTACTTTATTTTCCCACAATCTTGTAGCAAAAGTATGCCTGAACATATGGCTGCTTATATGAACCCCTGTACGTTTGCTATATCGTTCTAAAAAGGTTTTTACAGTCTGCGGATCTAATAAGTTCATATCGTTGTCGGGAGCAACTAAATTGCTTTCATTTTCAGAAAACCATGCTTTTAAAATTGGAACAAGCAGTGAAGGCAATGGAACAATCGCACAGGATGCGGGAGTTTTTGTCTCTTTAATCTCAAGTTCTTTTGTTTCGTTGTTTTTAAATATATTTTTGGTAATCATTACTCTTTCATTTTCAAAATCTACATCATTTTTTTCAAGCGCTAGAGCTTCACTTAGTCTTAATCCCATATAATATCCAAGCATAAACACGATTTTATATGAGCGGTATCTGATAGACCTGTTTTTATCAACAACGCTTAGAAGCTCTTTAAATTCATTTTCAGCAACTGTTTTTTTCTTGAACAAATCGTTTTTGGCTTTGCCGGTTATTTTTAACCGTGCATATGGCAGACGGTCTATATAATTACGATTATAGGCAAATTTAAACACTCCGCTAAATACCTTCACTATATTTTCAACTGTACTTTTGGAAAGCTCCTTTCCTTTTTCTGCAACAAAATTCTGAATTATGGTGTAATCAAGAAGTGTAATATCAGCATCCTCAAATTGTGGTCGTATATGTTTATTGTAATATGAACTGCGAATCTGTTTTGTAGTCACTGAAGTGTGGGGATCAGTTTCTATATATTCCTCCCAGACATCGCCAAACGTTTTTTTAATATTTATCAACGATCCATCAACTATTTTAGAATATATAAGTCTTTCATGATTTTGTGCATCTGTTTTTTTAACAAAGCCACTTTTTGAATAATGCTGAGGTCTTCCATATTTATCTTTATAATCGAAATAAACTCTATATGTAACTCCTTTTTTTGCTTTTTTTGATTTTACTTCTCTAATTGACATTTAAAACAACTCCTTTATTTGATATAATAGGAGCATAGTTATAACAGTGTGTAATTGGAATAATTCCGTTATAACTATACTGCAAGACTGCCTTTTGCTAGGCGGTCTTTTGATTTGTTTAATTAATAGTTACATTAGTAACTGTTGGATTAACATCAGGGTTGCCATCCCAGTTATATGTCACGATAAAATTACTTCTAATTTGTGCACCAAAACTATTTTCAGCATCCACCCATGATGATACAGTGTATACAGTACCATTTTTGTTAATCACCCATTCATCTGCTTCCATAATTTTGCCGGGAAATTCAGCAGTTGAGGGTGCTTTCAGATTTGCTTTTACGTCTTTTTCAGCTTGATATTTAAGTGTAGCTTTCTCTTCACTTGTAAGAATTCTATCTTTTACTTGCTGTATTGCTTGACCATCTTTATAGAATTCAATTGTACCACTCGAAAATCCAGTTACGTTAGCATCACTGGTTATAACAACATTAAATAAATAGTCTTCATATTCAATTGAAACCATGCTATTAGTATCATTGTTTTCAATTTTTTTAATATTCATGTCATCTGTTTTCATACCTATAGCATCACACGCATTAAATAAACTGTTTATAATAGAAACGTCCACTTTATATTTTTTTGCCAGTTCTTCTTGTAAAGTTATTTTTGTATCTTTTGTTTTGCTTTGATTACTTGTTTTTTTATCTTTATCACCACCACCGGCAGCTAGTCCAATAATCATTAAAACAACAACTATTACAATACCTTTTTGCAGTTTCCCCTTTCCCCAGAAATTTTTTAATTTTTCAATCAGTTTTTTCATTTTCTTGTCTCCCTTCATAAAAACTGTTTGTGATATTATGTATCACGATAATATTATAATACATAATTTTACAATTTTTAACGATGAATAAGATATTGTTAAAATAAACATACTATGTTTATGAAATTAAAAATAAGAGAAGTCAGAAAAAAAAGAAATTTAACGCAGATTGAATTAGCAAAATTGACCGGGATAAGTAAATCATCTATTAGCCGATATGAACGTGAGGAAATTTGGCCTGATATGCTAGAAATGGAATGGATTGCATTAGCAATGAACGTTAAAATTACGGACCTATTTGATTCAAAAGTCAAGTAAAATTCGTAAAAACGTAATAAAATTCCCATATATGGGAATTATGCTGTTTTCCCTTTTTTTATTGTGTTTTTAGACATATAATTAATTTATGGATAGCAAGGAGAGGGAGGAGTTATGACAGCAAAAATATTATATTTAAGAAAAATATTTAAAATGTTGGAAGATATGGAATTATTGGAAATAAAAAAAGTTTATGCTGTTACAATGCAAATATATTCCAATCACTAACAAAAAGAGAGGACAAAGTAATTAATCTTTGTCCTCTCTTTTTTTGTTCTCTAAATTTTTCGCAAACGTTTGTAAAAAAGATTTTAAATATTTTCTCTCATCAGCACTGGCATTCAGATATGTTTCTATAAGTATACGATCAGTTTCATCAAGTTTGTAATCATCTACAATCATATCAATCGCCACATCTGGAAATTCAACAAACATTTCGCCAGTACCCTCAGTCAACCAGAAATAATCAACATTATAAATTGAGCATATTAGTTTAATATTTTTTTCTGTTAATGGTGTAATACCGGATTCAATTTTGGAAATTGATGCTTTGGTTAATCCTATTTTTTCACCAAATTTTTCCATGCTCAAATTCAATGTTTTTCTGAGTAGTTTAATTCTATAGTCTATAGAATTCATATATCATTCTCCTTTCGATAATAAGTATATATTAAAAAGTTAATTAATTCAACAATTTTATATTGACAAAGTAGAATTAATAAACTATTATATGTATGTAAGTTGAATAAATTAACATTTGTTAATCTTTGAAACCTGTATATCATTACCCCTCTCCCTATTAAAATGGTATACAGGTTTGAGGGGTTAACTCACGAAAGGGGTGAATATATGACAGCACAAGAATTTAGAGATGCTCAACAGGATGCTATTGAGATAGCTATTATGTTAAGTGAATTAAAGAAAAAAGACCCTCAAATTTCAGAGCGTCTTAAATGGATGATAGAAGGTATTAAATTAGCCACTTGTTCAAAAAAAGAAAATTAGAGAGGGGGAACATTAGATGATAAAACATCCGACAAGAGAAGTATTAGAAAGTGGTGGTATTGTTGATGGTGAGGCGTTTGAATTAATGTTAAAAAAGGAATTACAAAGTGAAGTTATTAAGGAACTAAAAGAAATAAATCAGCACCTTATGGATATTAAGGTACTGATGGGGTATAAAGATAAATTATATTGTGACTCTAATATTATTGATGATTAATAATCGATAATATCAAAATCATTTTCACTAACGAGTGCATATTTATTGTATGTATTTAGTTCCAATTTAAACGAATAATTTTTATTTTTTGAATCTGTGTAATCAACTTGAAGCCAGTTACCATTGTTTAGATATTGATTATCTATAATGGCAACTTTAGAAGATCCAGGGACTATTGTTATATCTTTCAATCCTACATACGGAAAGTTACGATTATTTTTACTTTTGCTTTTATATTCTGCTAAATCTACATTTGTTGAAAATTTTTTTAACTTAGCATTTGATTTTCCAAAGTTTTTAATTTTCACATATGTTCCGTTTTTTGTAGATACAAGGTAGAGATAGACATATGGTCTTATATTTGTTTGAGAATTTCGGTATGTTTGATAGCTAGAAATTGTAGCAATTATTATAGAGATTACGGAAATTATAGTTGCTAAGTAATTAAAAACTGGTGTTGGCATATATTTCACCTCACTTTCATTTGATTATCGACATTGCAGTGTCGATAACTAAATTATAGCAAAGGTGAAAAATAAATCAAAAAGTGAGGACTAATTATATGATAAAAAAACAAAAGAATTTGATTGATCAGGATGAATTCACCATCATTTATAGTAAATCGGGTTGGTATGGTTTTTCAATAACAGTAAAGAAAGATGAAATTATTGAAACCAATCATAAAGACAACTTCAAAATTATTAGATATTGTGATGATAAATTTCCTAACACTTATGATGAGTGTGTTGAACGTAAAGTGAATCAGGAAAAGAGAAAAGCAAAAAAGATTATTGAATTTAAACTTCATGATGATAGATGGTTTATTGATTCAGAAGATATTTTAGAATATGAGGTCATTAGTGTTAAGACACCAAAGGAAATATTTAAAGAAAAGGGTAACTATAAACTTATAGAAACAGAAGCTGAATTTGATGATTACATGAAATCTAATCTTTCATGTAATAACTGGTGTCAAATAAAGCTGGCTAAAACAATGCTTAGCCTAAATCTTGGAAATGGTTTTATAAATGGTTTTGATGATTTGATTGGAACAAATTTAAGCAGATACAGACTAATGATTGCACTGGCTAAAGAATGCGATAATCGTGATTTACTGATGTATATGCTGATAAAGAAATTAGGTAATTGATATGATCTGGATAATCTTATTTTTACTGCTCTGTGTACTTATTGAATTTATATGTATATATGTTTTAACACATAAAAAATAGTCTAAGGAGGATTTTATGAATAATTTACAAATTATTGAACATGAAGGAATTAGAGTTTTAACAACTCAGCAACTGTCAGAAGTTTATGAGACTTCAACAGAAAATATTAAACAGAATTTCAAGAGAAATAAAGAACGTTTTAATGAGGGACGTGACTATTATTTATTAAAAGGCGAACAGCTTAAAGAATTTTTGCAGGTGACTAATAGTCACTTACAAAATCAATCAAAAATCAGAAGCATGTATTTATGGACCGAACGTGGAGCAAATCGTCATAGTAAGATTTTGGATACTGATCAAGCGTGGAAGCAGTTTGATGTATTAGAGGAAACGTATTTCAAAGTTAGATCTATGTCACCGATGCAAATGTTAAAACTTCAAAACGCTGCACTAATGGAAGTAGATGAAAAAGTTGAACACATCGACAGTCGCGTAACTAATCTAGAAAACACAACTACTGTAGACAGTAGAAAGCAGTACACGCTAAGAAAAATTGCAAGTGCGACAGCAGTTAGAGTTTTAGGCGGTAAAGACAGCCAAGCGTATTTAGAGCTCCATCATAAAGTGTTCTGTCAACTTTGGAGAGATTATAAAGATTATTTCAAGATTCCAAGCTACAGGGATACCCTAAAGATAGACTTTGAAAAGGCAAAAGAGTATTTGCAGGGATGGAGACCTGATCATAATCTACAGATTGAAATTTCAAGCGTGAATGAGGGGGCATAGTATGGATTGTATATTAGTTAGTATAACAATAAGTGTGACCATATATGTCCGCTTTGAAGTTTCTGTATACGCCGCAGTCGCAGCTGTAAGCGCATGTCTTATCGATAATCTGATAAAGGATATCGAAAATGGAAAAGTACATTAATAGACTTAATGCCAGAGGTTTCTATACGATCGTTTTAATTATAATTTTGGTAGGTTTTATAGCTGCGGGAGCTTCTGGTATCATTCTCGATTTTATCGTCGGGATAATAAAAAATATATAGGTTTTTAACAGTGTTTTTAGGGTACTGTTTTTATTTGCACCATTTTTAGGAAAAAGGAGGGATTTTATGGATAAAATCAAAGCGGAAATGGATTCTTCTCAAAATCCATGGATAAAAAAAATAGGTAATTATCTTTTATCAAGAAATGATTTAGAGGATAAATTGAATAATCAAAATAAGAGTTTAAAGGAGTGTTTTGATTATATTTTAATTGAGATATCAAAGCGGAGCGTAAAAGAGGGCGTTACTGGTTATGCTGCCGGTGAAGATGATGAAATATACTCACTTGCTGTTCACTATTTTGATGAAGATGATCTTGAAATTGGAAAGAAGGATTTTACTACCAATGCAGACGGCAGTGCGGAACTGTCAAGATTAATGCCAAAGGAACAAGATGTTAAGGAGCATGCAAAAGATATTGATGCAATTGTCAATCAAAAGGTAAAGGCTGAACTTGAAAAAATCCGGGAGGAAGAAAAAGTAAAAAAACAGAAGAGAGAAGAGTTAAAAAAAGCAGCTAAAAAACATAAAGAGGATATGGAAAGAGCACAGATGTCACTCTTCGATTAGGTTGATTATATGGCAAATAAATTAAGTGAAAGTGACAAATTACTAAACAGACTGTCAAAATTGAAATTAAAACAGTACAAGGCCACGGATTTTAAAGAATATATGATAAGTGATGATGATCCATCCTGGAAACGCCCAAAAAAAGATACTGAAGTTTATGGATTCTATGTTGCAATTTATGAAAAATGGAAAAATCGGATTATATGCCGTACCTTTTATATTTCGCAAAGATGGCTACATAAAGAGAAAGTTACAGATATATTTGAGGTTAAAAGGCAACTGTCTGGATGCAGCTACCAGCTAACACGGAGACTTTATGCTTCTATGGGTGGTGGAATCAAATGCTGGACATATGATTACTCATATCCTTTCGATTATCGAAACAATAATGAATGGCAGATTCATAAGATTGGGACTTTTGATGTAAGTACAGAAGGCAGCATGTATTATGGACAGCGCTGGAAAAGGAGCAACTATTTTATACATACGTCTGCCAGTGAACTGGCTTCACTGCTTGAAAATTCTGTTTATAAATACAGTGGGTTTGAATACAGTGTTTACAGCATTGATGAACTGTTTGAATATCTGTCCATTTATGATAAACATCCGGAGGTTGAAATGATATCAAAGATAGGCTTGTCTTATCTGCTCAAGGACGATTTAAGGGTACTAAGATGGTCTAAAAAAGGAACTGAGATTCTGGGCATAAAAAAATGTGATATCGAGCGTTTGAAAAAGCTGCATATCCCGCTAAAGGAATTCAAAAAGTATAGAGATCTGATATATAAATTTAAGATAGAGGACCGCAGTGATTTTAATGAACTGTTAAAACTTGTCGAAATATCAAGAATTAAATATGCGGATATTAATATAAGTGTTTATGCACTTGACTATTTTAAAATGCAGGGTACTTCTTTGAACATAATAAAAGATTATTACAGATTCTGTGAAGAACTAGGACTTCCGATGAATCACAGCAACAGGTATCCGGATAACATAGGAGAAGCTCACGACAGATTAATGATACAGATTGAGACAAAAAAATCTGCTAAAGATGACCTGATGATTAGAGAAAGGGTAAGCAACGAGTTATCTAAATATAGATTTGCTGATGATGATTTTGTTATTACACCAGCGAATTCAATCGCTGATCTAATAAATGAAAGTGCAAAACTTAATCACTGCGTAAGGACATATGATAAAAGGTATGCCAGTGGAGAAACTAGTATATTTCTTATTAGAAAGCGTGATGATGTAAACAGTCCGTTTTACACATTAGAACTGTCAAGTAAAAATGAAATAAAGCAGCTTCGAGGAAAAAATAACTGCACTGCTGTTAATGAGGTTTTAGATTTTGTTGAAGGGTGGAGAAGAAAATTTAACTTAAAAAGCAGTATTTTAAAACAAAATGAAGATGCTTAGGAAGGGATGATATTTATGCCAAAACCGCCGGTTAAGTATCTATTGTTGGATATTAATGATGTTACAAATGTGTGCGGTTCTATATGGAGTGATGAGCTTAGCAGGTTGTTGAAAATAAAGCCGATCTATTTACCCGTATGGTTGTGCCACAATGGTGTTTTGGAAGGTAAGTATTACGTTGTAGAAGATGTTTAAATATTATGTCTACATAGAAAGTGAGGTAATTGTACTCCCCTTGGTTATTTATGCAGAAACAAGGGAAATAGCCTATAAAAAGGCAGTAAAACAGTTTAGAAGGATATTTAAAAAGAAGAAAATTACAAGAGTTGCTATCCACAAAGATCATTATTATTTTGGTGGATTTGAATATTAAAAAAAGAAAGAAGAGGAAAAGAAAATGAGATTTATTAGAAAAATTAGAAGAGAACAAGAACAAAAGGCGCGCAAACAAATGCTTAAGGAAAAGCGCCAACAGGGATTAAAGCCGAAATATGAATATAATTTAGTAACACATAAAAATGATATTGAATGGGTACCTGTAAAGATGCCGACTGTAAAGCACAGCAATAGAGTGTTTTATTAAATACAAAAAAAACACAAAAACTATTTTGGTTAAAAATTCTCTCTAATCGCTTATGTAACAAGGGATTAGAGAGAAAATATAAATGCAATATAATATTTAGGTTATATTGCACCAAAGGGGTGATAAATTGGCAAGACGAATAAAGCATTTTGGCGGTCAGCATGAAACCTTACCAATAAAAGACAAAAAGCAGCTTGATGAATTTATGTTCAATCTTCTAAGGAAAAGAGACAAAGCAAAAACGCCAATCAAAAAATACCAAGCTGATCGTAACTGGATGATGTGCATGTTAGGCTTTAATACAGCTTTCAGAGCTGAGGATTTACTTCAACTAAGGGTAATAGATGTAAAAAAAGGATACGTGCATATAAAGGAAAATAAGACCGCCAAGATGCAAAATTTTAAGATGAATAAGAAACTGAATAATGATGTTTTGGGTTACATAAATAGAAACAATCTAACAGACTATGATTATTTGTTTCTTGGACAAAAGAAGGTTCAGAATGGTAAGAAATACGTTTATCCTATAACGCGGCAGCGTGCACATAAAATTGTATCTAGAAATGCGAAGGAAGTGGGCATCGATTTTACTTTTGGTATGCACAGTTTAAGAAAAACATTCGGATATCAGTACTATGCCAATGGTGGTAATCTTCTAACACTTATGAAGATGTATAACCACGATGAACCCAATGTGACACTCCTGTATATTTGTTGGGGTAAAGAAGATGCGGAAAATGATAGAGAAGCAGTTTACTTAGGAGGCGTACATAAATGATAAGTGATTTTTGGTTAGGTGTGATCCTAACCATTGCAGCAGAAGCAATAATAACAATCTTAGTTGTTGATTATTTAGGACAGAAGGAAAGAGAGGAAAACAATGACAGTAATAGTTGAAACAACTTCTTTAATGGAAGAAATAGTTTTTAGAGATATTGTAAGAATTGAAGATAAGGAAGAATGGATTGTTTTAAATGATAAAAATGGTCGGTGTTTACCAATGCCAAAACAAGGCATTGAAAACATAAAAGTATTAGATATTTTAACAAATAAGGAGGGTTTAAAAATTTGAAACAGTTAGATATTTTTGGCGGTGAAATTGATGTTAAAGAAATCAACAAAGAAACAAAAATTAAACGTTCTATAAAAGGAATGTTTAGAAATTTGCATGGCTATGATAAATCTAATTATTGCAAAAATTGTAAATATTGTATTTGTGATCATAGAAGTAGAAGATATTACAAATGTGAAAAAATAGGACAATCTTATAGCGAGGCAACTGATATTAGACTTAAAGATTATGCGTGTGATCTGTTTATAAAAAGAGAGATGAAAGATGATGCCTGAAAGAAAACAATTTAACAAAGGCGAGCGCATTAAAGTTCATAAAAAATATAATGGACATTGTGCTTACTGTGGGCAAGAGATTGAAATTAAGGATATGCAGATTGATCACTTGCATCCTCTCTATGCTGGATACAGTTACTAACTGCCGCTTTGAAAAAATGACAAAAGATCAGTGGAAAGAGTGGTTTTTGCAAAACTGAAAATAATACCCTGAAAGCGTGATTTTACGTAAATCAGGGGTACGGTAACTTTTTTTGAAAAAATAATAATGAATAATCGGCTAAGAGTGTTGATGGCTATAGAGTTTAAACGATTTAGGTTATCTATCAAAAAAATTGACACTCTTAGGGATTATGTAACTTTTTTTACAGGTGTTGAAACCGGAAAGGTGAGGATAAAAAATGTTAAAAATTGAAAAATTAAAAGATCTAATTTTAAATTATGATACTGAGAATTGTGAGGATGATTTTAATTGTTATTTATCTCGGATTGCTACAAATCCCAATGACAACAAAAACATTTGTAGAGTGGTAACATGTTCAGAATGCGTAAGATTGTCGCTGATGAATTTATTAGAAGAATATAAAGAACCAGTTAAATTAACAAAATTTGAATATGAATATTTAAAAGTTGCTAAGAGAGAGAGGTTTAATTTTATTGCAAAAGATGGAGATGGCAGATTGTTTTTGTATAAAAATAAACCTTTCAAGTCGTTGGATGAATGGATTGTTGCTAGCAAAGATTGTTGTAGGATTTTAGATAGTTTATTTAAATTTGTTAAATTGGAAGATGAAGAACCATGGAATATTGATAATATTCTAGCTAATTGCGAGGTAATGCAAGATGACATCTAAACAGACGGCATTAGTATTTTTTTTGATAATGCTTACTGCGTTTATTTTGTCTCTTGTTTTGGGAATCAGATATTTATTTAAGGAATGGAGGAAACAGCATGGAATTTAACACAAACCAAATTAATATAATGCTTGATGCCCTGGAACATTACGGGAACGGTCCTCAGGTCGATATGGTCATAGAGGAAATGAGCGAACTTACAAAGGAGCTGCTTAAAGACCGCAGAGGTAAAGAGAATAGAAGTGATATAGCTATGGAAATGACAGATGTCTACATAATGCTTGAACAGCTTAAATTTATTTTCGGTATCGATGAAACTGAACTAAAGGTCAATGCTGAATTTAAGCTGCAAAGATTGAATAAAAGATTAGGTGAAGTATATGAACAATAAAATTAAAGAGGGTAATTATTATACAGTTCAATCATTTATGAGAAACGATTTGAAATTAAAAGGTAATGAACTTAGCATTTATGCTATTATATTTGGCTTCACTCAAGATGGAGAAAGTTGGTTTACTGGTTCTTTAACATATTTACAAGATTGGCTAGGTGTTTCTAAAAACACTGTTAGAAGTGCTTTAGATTCACTTGTAGGAAAAGGGTTTATATTTAAAGATACTCAATCTGTTAATGGAATTGTTTATAACAGATATAAGAATAATTATAGTGTATCAAAAATTGATACACCTACTCAAAAAAATACACAAATGTATCAAAATTTGGGCAGGGGTGTATCAAAAATTGATACGGGGGTGTATCAAAATTTGGACGGGGGTGTATCAAAAATTGATACCAATAATAAAGAATATAATATATTAGATAATATAAATAATAATATTATTCCATCTAAGGAAAAAAAACCTTATGGTGAATTGAATAATGTAATGCTAACAGATGAAGAATATCAAAAACTTAAAGATAGAAATTTAATTCACATGATTAATGATTTATCTTTCTATCTTTCGTCAAAAGGCAAAAAATATAAATCTCATTATGCAACGATTTGCCAATGGGCTAATAAAGATAAAAAAACATTAAATAAAACCACTAAACAAGTAGGGCAGGTGATTTAGGTGCGAAGTATTAAAGATATGCTTGGAATTCCAAAAGATGCAGACACTAGCCAATATCAAACAGAAGCTGATTTTCTTAACGATAATGTCGGAGAGTTAAATAAACGTGATGGTGTCGATTGTACTCTATGTAAAAATCGAGGATATGTTTATAAAATGGTGGATGGTCATGATCATGCGGTTAGGTTTGAGTGTGGGTGCATGGCAAAACGCAAAACAATTAGAAACGCTCGAAAAAGCGGACTTGAAAAATTATTAAATTATCGATTGGATGAATTTAATGTTAATAAAGACTTTCAAAGAACTATGAAAGATAAAGTCAAACAGTACTTAAAATATAAATCAAATCACTGGTTTGTTATGCTAGGGCAAAGCGGAGCTGGTAAAACACATTTGTGTAGTGTTGTTGCTAGAAACTATTTAAGCAAGAATAGAGAAGTAAAATATATAGTCTGGG
Source organism: Erysipelatoclostridium sp. MSK.23.31 (assembly GCF_019125875.1). NCBI lineage: Bacteria > Bacillati > Bacillota > Erysipelotrichia > Erysipelotrichales > Coprobacillaceae > Thomasclavelia > Erysipelatoclostridium sp. MSK.23.31. The sequence goes on from NZ_JAHOCB010000021.1 coordinate 45,075, forward strand.
ATGAATATATTAGAAATCTTAAAAATGAGTTATATGGCGATGATTACAAAGCAATAGATAAAGTCAAAATGGCTGATGTATTATATATTGATGATTTTTTTAAAGGTAAGATCAGTGAGACTGATAAGACACTTGCTTTCGATATAATCAATTATCGTTACAACAATAGCCTTGTAACAATAATTTCAAGTGAATTATTGTTACAAGAGTTGATAGATGTTGATGCTGCTATAGCGGGACGGATAAAACAAATGTCAGCTGATTACATCGTGCAAATCGCTTATGATGATGAAAGGAATTATCGATTAAAATAATGGAAGATAATCAGTGGATCACAATTAAAAGACAGGATAATGAAACACTTATTAAAGTGTACGGCGATTATGAATTGATTGGTTTCTTTCCAGCGGGAAATGGTTCTAATATGGCGATAGTGTTAAAAGAAACTAAAAAGGAGGATTCAACAAATGAGTGAAAGCGAAAAGCAATATAAAGATGAAATTATAAACAAAGAAGATGTTTTAAACGAGCTTATTTCTCTTAATGATAAGTCAGCGTTATTTGCAGTATTATTAGCTGATAGTACAAGGATTAAAGAACTCGAATATCAAGTTATGAATGATATTAGATTAATGATTGAAAATGATGATTATATCTTTATAAAAAGGACAGAAATTTAACAAAAACTATTTTGATTAAAAATTCTCTCTAATTCGTTGGTAGATAAGGGATTAGAGAGAAAATATAAATGCAATATAACATCTTGGATATATTGCGCGTTTAAGGAGCAGAATAATGGAAAATTTAAACAGCGCTGAAAAAATTGTGAAAGGATTTGAGTTGGTGGGTGAAGGAGTATTAGAAACATTTCAAAACGCAATGAATCTTTTTGTTGATGCTCTTTCTAATTTTGTTGATTGTGTTAATATGATAAATAAAGTCAATCATAAGAAACCGAGATTACCTAGAAAAATAAAAAAGAAATACAAGAAGTTAGGAATTTATGAAGATTGGAAAAGTGGTGCTCATTTAAGGGCGGAGTTTACAAATGGAATAGAAAAAACAGTTGCTTTAAAGGAGGTAAAAAATGAAATGGGTTAAAGAATATATTCGAAAAAGAAGAATAGAAAAATGGAAGAAAGAAGTAGAAAAGATAGCTGTTATTGCTGCTGCATGTTTGAACACGCAATTTAAATTTTTTAACTGTGATTTAAATTTAACTGATTCAAAAAAACAGGATTTATATAGAACTATTGATGGAAAAAAGCTGCCATATGTTATATATACAGATAAAAACAGTTTTATGATATATCCAAGTGAATTAGTAGAGGAGCAAAAATGACGACAAATAAAACTGATGATTTAGGTATAAGCAATGACGTATTAGCGGATTACATTAAACGATATGAGGCAGCTGTGAATCACGTATTTAAAGATTATCCTAAACAGCCATCAATTTACAGTCATGAACGACAGGAGTACAGTGGATTGGATATAAATACATATATCTATATTGCAGATAATTATTGTCACTTGAAAAAAAGACTGGAGGAGCGCAATGCAAGAAGCAAAATACCAAATAAAAAACTGGAAAAAATGGAAAGCAACAAAATATCTTCTTATTCAAACAAAGAATGAGCTAATGAATGATATAAAAGCTATTACATATACTGATGAACTTCCGGGAGGATCACATAAAAGTATTGCTGATAAGTATAATAAGTTAATAGAAGATGTAAAGATTTATGATGATTATATTAATGCATATGGTTTCTTTATAAACAGATTAGAAAACGCAATAGCAACAATGCTGAATGAAAATCAACGTAAGGCAGTTATAATTTATTCTAATAATCCATATAAAGGTGGTTATGAAAAAAGAATAGAGGAAGCCTTAAAAACAGGTTTCTCAAAAAGTTATTTTTATGATTTGTTAACTGAATCTTATGAAATACTTGGTAGTGTTTTAGATATAGAGTGCGATGAAAATAGAAACATAATTGAATCCGTGGACAAATCACGGACAAAAAACGCCTAAAAATGTGTTATTATGATATTGTGGAAGTTTTGAAAGAACACCACATCAGCAGTCAATGAACACTTTGTCAGGAAGAAACTCGAAAGGGTTTCTTTTTGCTTTTGTGAAGAAGGAAATATTTATGTATGAAAGCGAAGGTTTACAAATGGCAATTAAAAGATTAGATCGTGATGGGTCTCACCGTAAGCAGTTCGAAAGAAATAAAAAGAAAATATACGCAACTCAAACAGTGTGCGGAATATGCGGAAAGCCGGTAGATTTTAGTTATAAATATCCGCATCCTTTATCACCGTGTATCGATCACATCATACCGGTTGCAAAAGGAGGACATCCAAGTGACATTGATAATCTTCAACTGGCACACTGGACATGCAACAGACAAAAGAGTGACAAATTATTTTCAAGCAGTGGGATGCACAAGGCGAAGGTAGTAACAAACAGAGACCTTCCTCATACAATCAACTGGATTGCTTATAAATCGTCAAAATAAGCCATTTGAGAGGTGTTTTAAATATGGGGCATGATACCCCCTAAAATCTTTCTTCCGTAGTTCACGGCGTACTGTGAATATTTTCTCACGGATAAATTAAGGCGAAAGGAGTGAAAAAATGACGGCATATTTAGGAATGAAATATTTAAGAAATAAACTGATATCAAAAAGACCAAGAAATGAAGAAAAGTATCTGTATTATGAAATGAAGAATACCATGAGGGATTTTAATATTACTATGCCTAAAGAATTCATATGGCTAAAAAGCTGTCTTGGATGGTCAGCGAAGGCAGTTGATTCAATCGCTGACAGGCTTTCATTTAGAGAATTTTCAAATGATAATTTCGGAATAAATGAAATATATCAGTTAAATAATCCTGATGTTCTTTTTGACAGTGCGATTATCTCAGCACTTATTACATCGTGCTCATTCATATATATTTCAAATGATATAAGCGGATTTCCCCGCATGCAGGTAATTGACGGTCGAAACGCTACAGGAATAATTGATCCTATTACTTACATGCTTAGCGAGGGTTATGCTGTTCTTGAAAGAAATATTCATGATGAACCGGTCAAGGAGGCTTATTTTATAAAAGAGGGTACATGGTTTTATGAAAAAGATAAAGCACCTTATTTTATTTCAAGCAAAGCCCCGTATCCACTGCTCGTTCCGGTTATTTTTAGACCTGATCCAAAAAGACCGTTTGGACATTCAAGAATATCCAGAGCCTGCATAGGTATTCAGCAGAGCGCAATGCGAACGCTCAAGCGTTCAGAAGTATCAGCAGAGTTTTATTCTTTCCCACAAAAGTATGTACTAGGGTTAAGCCCAGATGCTGAGGCTCTGGACAAATGGCGCGCTACTGTCTCAACTATGCTTCAGCTCGATAAGGACGAGGATGGTGATTCACCAACAGTTGGACAGTTTGAACAGCAGTCTATGGCGCCGTATGTAGAACAACTGAAAATGTTTGCTAGTCTATTTGCAGGCGAGACAGGTCTTACCTTGGATGATCTGGGATTTTCAACTGATAACCCGTCAAGTGTTGAGGCTATAAAAGCGCAGCATGAAAATTTAAGGCTTATCGCTAGAAAAGCGCAAAAAACTTTCAGTGTAGGTTTTTTAAATGCCGGATATCTTGCTGCATGTTTAAGAGATAATTATGAATATGACAGATACCAGATTTATTTGTCAAAAGCTAAATGGGAACCGTTATTCGAGCCTGATTCGTCTACATTATCTGTTATAGGTGATGGTGCTATTAAAATTAATCAGGCGGTACCGGGATTCTTTGACAAGGATACTTTAAGAGATTTAACAGGTATCGATTATAGTGAAAATGCTGGAATCGGAAAAACTGCAGGAGAGATCGTACAGTAATGGAAGATATTGCACCTGAATTGTATGAGAGGATAAAAAGTACATACGAAAATGAAAAAGCATCAAGTAAAAAGCTGGATGCTTTTTTAGAAAAAGTAAAAAATGGCAATGCCACATATGAAGATGTCTATGATTATGCAGGTGAACTGGGCAGATGTCTGGAAAGTGCATTCAGTCACAATATAAGCGACGATGTGCTGCCCGACAGCAGGATGTATTACAATATAGCAAAAAGAATAATCGAGCCCATGCTTAAGAAAAGTCATGATGATATTGCAGCACAGTGCAGTGCTGTACAACATTCATTAAATAAAAAAGCCGGCATAGGATTAAATGCTGTTAAACCTGAATATGATCAAGCCAGAACAGAGGCAATCATAAATTATGTATGCACACGTGATAAATACAGCAGTGTAGAAAAAAGTTTTTTAGACGGATTAAGCAATAACTGTCGCAAGACTGTAGATGATTCTGTAAAGCAGAATGCTGATTTTCATTACAAAAGCGGGTTAAGTCCGCGAATAGTAAGGATTTGCAGAGGAAAAGCGTGCAAGTGGTGTCGTGAGGTCGAAGGCAGTTATAACTACAAGGATGTAAGGAATACCGGTAACAATGTATTTAGAAGACACGCCAACTGCACCTGTACAGTTTCATATGATCCTGGTGACGGATCAAAAAAAATTCAGGATGTATATTCGAAGAGATGGCAGAACCAGGATGCCTTTCAGGAAAGAAAAAGATTTTACCTGGAAAACAGAGTTGATAAAAAAAGATTAACAGATATGGAACAGTATGCGGTAAACAGTCATATATCATCTGATTTTTATATTATCAACGACTGTTTAAGAAATGGATATATATTAAATCAGGAGCAGAATACACTGGTGAAAAATCTAGATTCCGCATTGGAGAAACTAGACAGCTATAAAGGGAGGGTCAGCAGATCAGTTCAGTTTTACAGTTCATCAGATTTAGATAAGTTTTTATCTGATCATGAGCCGGGGCAAACTGTTACGTATAAAGATTTTACATCTTCCACTGCTTCAAAAGAATTGTATAATCCCGACGGACAGGTTCAGATGTTCTGGACTAGTCGTCGAGGCAGAAATTTGATAAAATACAATAAGAAAGAACAGGAAATATTATATAAAAGAAACAGCAGTTTTATAGTCTTGGAAAAGAGACATATTAAAGGTGTTTATTATATTTTCATGGAGGAACTGTAAAATGACCTTAAGTCTAGAAGAATGGAGAAAGCTGTCAGAAGAACAGAAAGGAATACGGTATAAGGAACTGAGCGATCATGATAAATTTATTGTTCGTACCAGTACTCCGCCGGCTTTTGAAGTTACCGGGCGCAAAGAGCTTAGTGAAGAAGAAAAAAAGAGCGCAAAAAAAGAATTTGATGAGTTTTTAGTATATTATGGAATAAAAAAATAGGAGGTTAAGGTATGGAGCCAAAAAGAATTGGCCGTCAGACTCCTACAACCTCGTTAGTGCTGCCTTATAAAAAAACAAAAGGCAAAGAAGCAGTTGAAATTTACAACAAAACCGGCAGAACTGCCCGGGAATGGCAGGAACTGCTAATTTACGATATTATGGCATATGATGATGAAGGCTTATGGGTTCATTCTACCTATGGATATGCGGTACCGCGTCGTAACGGTAAAACTGAAGATGTGATAATGCGTATTTTATGGGGACTTAAAAATGGTGAAAAAATCATTTATACTTCTCATCTTATCTCAACGTCTCATTCAGTCTGGGAAACAGTTACATATCTGTTAGACAGTATGGATATTAAATATGCTTCGGTAAAAGCCAAGGGGCAGGAAAATATCAGACTTTTAGATGAGAATGACAAGCCCTATAAACTTGATCATATGATTAATTTTAGAACCAGATCAAATAATGGCGGGCTGGGTGAAGGATATGACCTGTTAATTATCGATGAAGCACAGGAGTACACTATTGACCAGGAATCAGCGTTGAAATACACTATTTCAGCGAGTTCAAATCCTCAAATTATTATGCTGGGTACTCCGCCAACAGCTATTTCGCATGGTACAGTATTCCAGAAAATAAGAGAAAAGGTATTAAGCGGTTTTTCGAAAAATACCGGATGGGCGGAATGGTCTGTTGATACGATGCAGGATCCAAAGAACAGAGAAGCATGGTATGAGACAAATCCCTCTTTAGGGCAAGGACTTACAGAAAGAGTTATTGAAAATGAAAATACGACTGATGATGTCGATTTTAATATTCAGAGGTTAGGTCACTGGCTGTCATATTCACAAAAATCCCTGTTTACTGAAAATGAATGGGATTCATTGAAAATAAGTAAAATACCGAATTTTAAAAACAAACTGTTTGTTGGAATAAAATTTGGAGCTGACGGACGACATGCTGCATTATCTATAGCAACCAAAACAGATGATAAGATATTTATTGAATCCATAGACTGTCAAAGTCAGAGAAACGGAAATCTGTGGATCATAAATTTTTTAAAAAATGCAGATATAGAAAAAATTGCAGTTGACGGAGCAGGAGCTCAGGACGTTTTAAAAAAGGATCTTAAGGAGTACGGTATAAAAATAAAAATTGTGCTTCCTAAAGTAAAAGACGTGATAGTAGCCAACAACATGTTTGAACAGAGCATAACTTCATTAAAAAATATATGCCATAATGGGCAGGAATCATTAAGACAGGTCGTTACAAACTGCATTAAGCGTGCTATTGGAACGAATGGCGGTTTTGGATATAAAGCCTTAATTGAAGAACATGAAATAGCACTGATGGACAGTGCTGTTCTTGCACACTGGCTATGTGCATCAGCTAAAGAAAAAAAGAAACAACGTGTTAATTATTAACGAAAGCATCTATTTTATGGATGTTTTTATTATTTTAAATTTACGTACACTAAACGGTTAATTAGGAGGTTATTAGAAATGTCAGAATTTAAAGCAATTACAACACAGGAAGAATTTGAAATGCGTTTAAAAGAGCGCCTTGAACAAAAAGAAAGAAATGTATTAAAAAAATTCGAGGGATATACTTCGCCGGAAGATTTGGAAACTATCAAAAGTGATTATCAAAGTAAGATTGATACATTAAATCAGTCAATCAGCGATAAAGACAGTCAGTATAGCAGTGAAATCGAGGGTTATATTCAAAAAATTGCTGATTATGAGACCGACTCAGTAAAAACGAGAGTGGCAATTGATATGGGTATTCCTTTGAAACTAAAGGACAGACTTAAAGGAACAACGGAAGATGAAATAAGAGCGGATGCGGAGCTTTTATCTGGTCTGTATTCCCCTGCTCCGCCTTTAGCATCGTCAGAACATACTATGACAGCAGAAGATGAAAAAAAATTAAAATTAGAAAACGGTTATAAAGAAATGGCCAAAAAATTAGGAGGTTATTAGAAATGTCAGAAGGAAAAATTTTAGAAGTTAAAAATTATAAAACAGTTTTTACACCAGAATTAGTAACTGATCTTTTTTCAAAGGTAAGAGGTCACTCATCATTAGCTAATCTTGCTAAAAAAGAGCCGCTTCCTTTCAACGGTAAAGAAATGATGATCTTTACAATGGATGATGAAGTGAATATCGTTGGTGAATCAGGAAAGAAAACAAGAGGATCAGCAGATATCAGCACTAAAACAATGGTTCCAATCAAAATCGAGTACGGTATCCGTATTTCAGATGAATTTATGTATGCTACTGAAGAAAAGAAAATTGATATTCTAAAAGCGTTCAATGAGGGATTTGCTAAAAAAGTCGCACGAGGATTAGATATTATGGCAATGCATGGAATCAATCCAAGAACAAAAGAAGCATCTAACTTGATTGGTGATAATCATTTCGATCATGGTTCGCTTACAGTTACAACAACTGCCGGTGAAGAAGATAAGGACATCAATAAGGCAATTGCCTTATTTGATGAATCAGACGATTTTGAAGTTTCGGGATTTGCAATAGCAAAAGCATTCAGAACTTCATTAAGTGAACTCGAGTATAAAAACGGAGCTGCCAAATTTCCAGAATTAGGATGGGGAAGTAATACTTCAGCATTACGCGGTTTAGCCGTAGATGTCAATTCAACAGTTGCATTTAATGATTCTAAGGATTTGGCAATTGTTGGAGATTTTGCAAACTATTTTAAATACGGTATTGCTAAAGAAATCCTAATGGATGTGATTCCTTATGGTGATCCTGATAATACAGGATTAGATTTAAAAGGAAATAATCAGATTTTTATCCGGTCAGAAGTTTATTTAGGTTGGGCAATCATGGACGAGAATGCTTTTGCCAGAATTTTAAAAACTGAAGGATAAGGAAGTGAAAGATGATGAAGCCTTTCGTTACATTAAAGGATATTTCGCTGTTGTTCAGAGATCTTAGTAGTTTAGAAGAACGCAAGGCCTCAGCACTTTTGGAGGTTGTTTCTGACTCTCTTCGCCAGGAAGCTAAAAAAGTCGGAAAGAACCTTGATGAAATGATAAAAAATGGCGAAGTGTATGAAAATGTAGTTAAATCAGTTGCAGTTGACATTATCGCAAGAAATTTAATGACCTCAACTGACAGCGAGCCTATGGAACAGTTTTCACAGTCGGCATTGGGATATACCGCTTCAGGAACATATCTTGTACCCGGTGGAGGGCTGTTTATTAAAAAAAGTGAATTATCAAGACTGGGACTTAGAAGACAGAGGATAGGAGTACTGGACATATGGGGATTAAAGGAATAAATGTAATCTTAGTTGAAAAGATTGAAACCGGTAAAGACAGTTTTAATGAGCCGGTGTATAAAGAAATCGAGAAGTGCATAAAAAATGTTCTTGTTGCCCCGTCAACTTCTGATGATATTGTCACTGCTCAGGATCTGGCTGGAAAAAAAGCCGTGTACACTTTAGCAATTCCAAAATGTGATAACAGCGTTTGGGAAGATAAAGATGTTATATTTTTCGGCAAGAGATGGCATGTACTCGGTTTCACTATTGAAGGAATAGAGGAAAATATTCCGCTTTGCTGGAATAAAAAGGTAATGGTGGAAAGATATGGCTAAAACCAGAATTGTTTTAAACAGAAAAGGGGTAGGAAGTCTACTGAAATCAAAAGAGATGATGGCAGTGTGCCTTGAACATGCTAATGCAACATGTCAAAGTGCAGGCGGTGCGGGTTACGAAGTAACAACATTTACCGGAAAATCGCGTGTGAATGCCTCTGTAAGAGCAAATACCAGAAAAACAATCAGTGATAACTACAAAAACAACACACTGCTTAAAAGTCTGAGGTGAAATCTGTGATTGAAGAAACTGTATTAAATTATCTAAATAAAAAATTAACTGTTCCTGTCTTTTTAGAAAACAGGGATATCGAAGAATATGTCGTAATAGGCAAAACAGGAAGTGGAAGAGTGAATTTTGCTAACTCAGCCACCTTTTTTCTACAGTCGTATGCATCTACCAGATATAAAGCTGCATTGTTAAATGAGCAGGTAAAAAAAGCAATGGACGACTTGGCTGAACTCAAAGAAATATCATATTCCCGGTTAAATACCGATTATGATTTTACAGATACAGCCAAAAAGAAATACCGGTATCAGGCAGTATATGATATCGGTTTTTATTAACTTGTGAAGGAGGAAAAATAAATGTCAAGTGATGCAAGTAATGTAACATCTTCAAAACCATCTGTTGGCGGTGCTGTTTGGGTGGCACCGTTAAAAACAGAAATTCCAACCGATGCAAAAACACCTTTAAATGAAGCTTTTAAATCATTGGGGTACTGTTCTGATGACGGATTAACTAACTCAAACAGTCCGGAAACTGATAATCAGAAAGCATGGGGCGGTGATGTAGTACTGGTTTTACAAACAAGCAAAGAGGATACATTTCAGTTTAAATTGATTGAATCGCTTAATACAGATGTTCTAAAGACAGTGTACGGCAGTAAAAATGTAACCGGCACCCTTGAATCTGGATTAAAAATAGCTGCAAAAAACGATGAGCCTGAGCAGTTCGAATGGGTGTTTGAAATGATTTTAAAAGGCGGGATTTTAAAAAGAATTGTAGTTCCGTGCGCATCGGTAACTGAAATTGGTGATATTGTTTATAAAGATGATGAATCAGTCGGTTATGAATGTACTGTTGCAGCCGTTCCGGATCAAAACGGTGCAACACATTATGAATACTTAGTAAAAAATACTGAATAAGGAGAATGCTAGATGATCAAAGGTGAATCAAAAACAGGGTTTAAGTTTAATATCAATGAAAAATTTATTGACTGGGAACTTCTTGAAATGATGGCAGAAGTAGATAAAAATCCGATTTTAATGATTAGTATTGCTAAAAGACTGTTAGGGATTAAACAGTATAATCGTTTAAAAGACCACTGCAGGACTAAGGATGGAAGAGTTCCTCTTGAAAGAATGGAAGAGGAGATTTTTTCGATTATTGATTCAAGCAAAGAAACAAAAAACTAATTATCCTCGCCGACATGATAAATACTGATGAATCAGCAGTTATTTGTGATCTGGCTGAAACATACAGTATATTTGATTATAAGTCGCTTCCGGTATTAACGGTCGCGACTTTTTGTGTTGGTCTGAGGGAAAATTCAAGAATAAAAATGAAAAAAAACAGGCTTGCTGTTCCTTTTGAAACTATACTTCTTGGTGTGATTGCGGACAGCCTTAAATTATTAGTCTGGACAAAGTCTAAAGATGCTCAGAAAGGATTTAACAGGCCTAAATCGATCGTTAAGTCACTGTTTGAAAACGAAGCTAAAGAAAATATATCTTTTTCAAGCGGTGAAGAATTTGAAAAAGCAAAATTGAAAATTTTAGGGAAGGAGGCAGATGTATGGCAAGCGGAACAGAATTAGCAAAAGCATATGTACAGATTGTACCTTCGGCAAACGGCATTAAGGGTTCGTTAGAAAATGCGATGGGAAATGAAGCGGATCAGGCTGGAGAAAAGGCCGGAAATTCAATCGCATCTAAAATTAAAGGGATAATCGTTGCTGCTGGAATCGGGAAAGTTCTTGCATCGTCATTCACGGAAGGTGCAGCGCTTGAACAGTCCATAGGTGGTATTGAAACACTTTATAAGGGAAGTGCAGAAAAAATGAAGGCTTATGCCAGTGAGGCGTATAAGACTTCTGGAGTAAGTGCTAATGCCTACATGGAAAATGTAACGTCATTTTCTGCTTCTTTGATTTCAAGCCTTAAAGGTGACACCGAAAAAGCTGCCGCTGCTGCTGACCGTGCAATGCGGGATATGTCGGACAATTCCAATAAATTCGGTACAAATATTCAGGATATCCAAAATGCATATCAAGGTTTTGCAAAGCAGAATTATACTATGCTTGATAACCTGAAATTAGGATATGGTGGAACAAAAGAAGAAATGCAACGTCTGTTGTCTGATGCTCAAAAATTGAGCGGACAAAAATATGATATAAGTAATCTCGCGGATGTCTACACTGCAATAGGAGTTATCCAAGACAATCTAGGAATCACTGGAACCACTGCTAAGGAGGCTGCAAGTACTTTCAGCGGATCGTTTGCTTCTATGAAAGCAGCTGCACAGGATTTCTTAGGCAATGTTGCTATTGGCGGTGATGTTACCGGTACTCTGTCAAATCTTCTATCAACTGCATCAACTTTTTTGTTTGATAATGCAATTCCAATGGCTATTAATATTGTTTCGGGATTTGGAACTGCTCTTGTTGCCGCAGTTCCTCAGCTTGCTCAAAAGGGATATGAACTGCTTAGCGGGCTTGTTGATGGATTTGTAAAAAATATACCTGTGGTGCTTCCACGGATTTTACAGTTTGTTCAAAATTTTGGTGTCGGTTTAGCTCAAAAAGCACCTGAATTTATTAATATGGGCTTTGACCTGTTAAGCCGGCTGGTAAGTGGAATAGTGAGTGCTGTACCTATTTTAATACAGTACGTTCCTACTATAATTTCTACTTTTGCAAATATAATCAATGAAAATTTTCCAACTATATTAGCCAAAGGGGCAGAAATATTATGGCAGCTGATTACCGGGCTGTTAAGTGCGATTCCTACTTTAGTTGCTAATATACCGCAGATTATACAGGCAATCTGGGATACTTTTATGGCTTTTCAGTGGCTGAATCTAGGTGGGCAGATAATGACATTTTTAGGCGATGGTATTTCTGCTATGTTTGGATTTTTAGGTGAAAAAGGCCTTGGTGCGGTTCAGAGTATTGTAAATACGATACTTTCTCTTCCTGGTAAGCTGTTTACATTAGGGAAAAATGCTATTTCTCAAATGGGGAGCGGTATTTCAGGAATGGGATCATGGCTAAAGACAACTGCTGGAAAAATCGTAACATGGGTAGTAAACGGTGTTAAATCACTTCCATCGAAAATGATAGATGTCGGTAAAAATGTAGTTAAAGGATTATGGGAAGGAATCAAGAACGTTAAAGACTGGATACTAGATAAAATAAGCGGATTCGTTGACGGTATTGTAGGAGGAATAAAGAAATTTTTTGGTATACATTCTCCATCAAGAGTAATGGCCGATGAGGTTGGTAAGTATCTCCCTAAAGGAATGGCAGTAGGTATCGAAGCAAGTGCTGATGAGGTTTACGATGAAATGGATAAGCTGTCTAGAAATACACTAGATATCGCAGCTGATGGGTTAGAATTCAGTAACATTGATATGAGTGAAAACAGCGGCGATCTTAGCGGTATGCTTCAGATAATCATTAAACTGTTGAAATTAATCTTAAACAAAGAAGATACAACTGTTTTGAATTTCAACAATAGAGAAGTTGCCCGTGCTTTGCGTGAACTGGGGGTTGTTTTTGAATGACGGTAAAATATATAAATTCAAAAAATGAGATACTGGAGTTTATTGGTGCCGATATACTTCCAACAAGCGGTTATTTGCATCAGAGAAAATGGAATACAAACAAGGAAAATGATATTACAGTTATTGATAAGGGTGACTGTACTTATACTATAACCCTTACATTGAAAGGCAGTTTGGAACAGAGAAAAAACATGCTTAATAAAATATGCGATATATTTGAGTATGATTGTATAGTTAAGACACCAGGAACGCTTCATTACGGGGATTATAAAATAAAATGCTATGTAATATCTTCTAATACAAGTGTTGCGGGTATTCAGACAAGAACAAATATTGAATTAGGAATATACTGTCCAAAACAGCACTGGATTAAAGAAAAAACATATAATCTGGTAATGTACAGTGATTCGAAGAATGACACAGGTATAAAGCAGTACAGCTATTGTTATCCGTATGTATATTCATCTTTAAAAGGTGCAGTTCAAATAATCAATGATTCCCCGGCAGACAGTGATTTTATCATAAGAGTTTACGGGCCATGCAGTAATCCGTTTATTAAAATAGGAGAAATACTTTATCAGGTAAATACTACATTAAGTGCTGGTGAGTACATGGAAATAAACTCAGAGGAAAATACAATATATGCCTTTTCAGATTATGGTGAAAAAAGGAATCTTTTTAATTTCAGAGATAAATCGCGAGGCGATTTTTTTACAAAAATTCCATCCGGTCTTAGTATCGCAACATGGAATGGAACATTTAAAGCTGAAATAGTTATATTTGATAAGCGTGGTGAACCAAGATGGATATAATGAAATTTATATATACGGATTCCAACTATACGGAGCTCGGTGTTTTAAAAAATACGTCTATTGATTTTGAAGTTGGAAAATTCAAAACTGCGACTAATGATTATTCTTTAGAAATTTCGATAAATGCATGGGATAAAGCATTTAATAAAGGTTCTATATTTTACTCATCGGAAAGTGAATTCGGTGGAATTATTGACAGTAAAAAGGTCGATACATCAAAAAATGTAATTGTCTTTACTGGAAAAACATTTAGAGGAATGTTGGAAAAAGAGTACATACAGCCCCCGGAAGGTCAGGCGTATTTTGTAGCAAAAGGCGAGGCCAACAGTGTGATAAATGAGCTTATTGGAGACAACTTCGATAGTCTTTTTACTGTAGATAATGTTGGCTTAAGTGATATAAATGTTAATTATCAAATTAGAGATCTGAATCTTTTAGATGCGCTTGAAAAAATGCTTTATAAAGCAGATATTCCATCAAGACTTGATATTGTGTTTCATGATGGAAAAGTGCATATTCAGGCTATTCCAATTGTTGATTTATCTGAACTGCTTCAATATGATAAATCGTATGGTATAACAATGATCGCACAGACTCCTGAAAGCAGTTATAACCATATCATCGCTTTAGGAAAAGGTGAATTGACAGAGCGGTTAAGGGTTAATCTGTACCTTCAAAGTGATAAAACGTGGTCATCATCAAAAAATGATGATTATAAAGGGCTTTGCAGAAAAACATATCTGTATGACAATTCGAGTGAAGATGATGAAACTTCACTTATTGAAGGGGCTGTAGAGGCAGTGGAAAAAGAAAATGGAAGCAGTACCGTTCAAGCTGTATTTTCAAGCGATGATGCTTCATTGTTTGATATTGTAGGTGCAAAAGAGGAAATTACAGAGCTTTCATTTAAAGAACAGATTACTAAAAAAATACTAAAAGTAACTGTTAATGATATTGCAGCAAACTGTAAATTTGAATACAAGGTGGGTGAATAAATGTTAGAAAGTATAACACTGAACGGATTTAATGTTCAGGCTTCGGTAGATGCTTATCTTCATCACTGCTGGTTTGGCTATGAAGGAGTATTTAAATATGGAGAAGAAATAAGATGCGAAACTGTAAGCAACAACATTTTAAAGTTGTACGATGGACTTTTTGTCAATCAGGGCAGATTTTATCGTATTGTTCCCGGATCATATGAAGAAGTAAACATTTCAAACGGTATAGTTGGTCAAAAAAGATATGATCTGATAGTTTCACATTTTGAGACTAATGGAGTAACAGAAACACATGATATTAGAGTTTTAAAAGGCGGAAATGATGGGAAAATACCCGAACATACTGTGAGTGATACATTTAACGGTGGAACGGTGAATGAATTTCCTCTTTATCTGGTTGAAATTGATGGAATAAACATTACTAAAGTAACCAGGCAGTTTAAGTATATTATTTCATTTCATGAAGCTTTAGAAGCTATAATTAACCTTTTTAATGCAGCGGTATATACCGGCGATATAAATATTAAAGATTTAATTAGAAAATTAGATGTAAACAGAGAATAAAGAAAGGAAAATTTAAATGAGTTTAAAAACAGTACAGGTAATTATTAACGGTGTCTCAATGACATTGAATTTAAACAGCCAGACTGGTAAATATGAAGCGACCGTAACAGCGCCGAATACTTCCAGTTTTAATCAACCAAACGGGTATTACAATGTAACAGTAAAAGCTACTGATAATGCAAATAATATTACTACAGTAGATGCTGATGATCCGACTTTGGGAACAAAACTTCGTCTGGTGGTTAAGGAAAGAACTGCACCTGTAATTACTCCAATCTATCCTAGTGCTAGTGCTACATTAATAAACAACAAGCCTACGATAACATGGAAAGTTACTGATGCAGACAGTGGGGTTAATCCGGATTCCATTAGTATTATTATTGACAGCGGTTCTAAGATTACATCCGGAATAACTAAAAATAAAGTAAGCGGCGGCTATGAGTGCTCTTATACTCCAGGAACTGCCTTAAATGATGGAAGTCATACAATTAAATTTGATGCGAGTGATAACGACGGCAATGCAGCAGTTCAAAAATCTGTATCGTTCAAGGTTGATACAGTACCGCCTACATTAAATATTGCAAGCCCTGCTGCGGGATTAATTACAAACAATCCTAAAGTGACATTAAGCGGTACTACAAATGATGCTACATCAAGTCCGGTAACAGTAATGGTCAAATTGAATTCTGGAAGCGCTGCAAACGTTACTGTAGAAAGCAATGGTTCTTTTACTAAGGAATTAACATTGGCCGAAGGTACAAATACTATTGTTATTACCGCACGCGACAGTGCCGGCAAAGAAACAGTCATTTCAAGAACAGTTACCCTTGATACCAAAGCACCCGTAATTACTGATGTAGTAATTACTCCTAACCCTGTTGACGGCGGTAAGACATTTACCATCACTGTAACGGTTACAGATGCTTAAATATGGCTGTAGAAAGAGTAATTGGAAAAACAGACAGTTTTGAAGTGATTTTTGACAGATTGAATGATAATAGCTGGACGGTCAATGTGCCGTCCAATATTATCGGTGAATATGTAATGGATCTGTATGCATATGATGAAGCTGGAAATCTTGGATTTTTAGCAACTGCGATGTTTACGGTTGATACATCAAATCTGTGCTTTCATCTTTCAATCATCAAATACCGCTCTGAAATCTGTTTTGAAAGTGACTATATATGCACAGTCAAGGAGGTACTTCCATGTGTGATGAAATAGCTATGCTGAAAGGCGAAAAAAGAAAAATAAGACTGTATGTGCACAGCAGAAAAAATGATGTCTTTGTAATAAGAAATGCATATATAGAGATATTGCAATATGGTGAATTAATAAAGGCGATAGAATGTACGATTGATGAACATGATCTTACATTTATGCTTGCACTTGATGAAGCAGGAAGCTACAGCATGAGAGCAGTATATGAAATTGCTGATGAAATAATTAAAAATAAATTTAAAATTGAGGTGAGGTAAATGGCAAAGTACCGTATATATGATGTAACACTTTCTAAAAAAACTGTCGGTCCTGGCGAAAGATTAGTTGTTCAGGTTGATATAATCACATGGGACTGGATTAAGAAAAATTTAACCTGGGGAAGTCTTAAGGAACGTTTCAAATGGGGTGATCTGATTGGCAGTTAGCATCCCTACAAAGATTACAGTTCCGCCTGACCTGAATATGAGCGACCCAGGCGATATCGCAAAAGTATGGAGTGAAATTCAAATTACAATACAGTATATTAATAAGCTTATCGATGTGCTTAATGATCATAAAGAAACACTTGGATTAGCGGTATACTATGAGGAATAGGAGAAAATTTGATGGATAAACGATTTATCAAGAGTGTGAAACACCCGGTAGGGTTGAACACACACACACACACACACACACACACACACGCTACAGCGTGTATTTATATTATTAAGAGGTACTTGCAAAAGTGCCTTTTTATTTTTGACAAGACTGGTGGTGACAAGCATTTAGACTTGTCACGTGGTTTTAATGCCTAAACTAATTGATAAAAATGGTAATGAGTTGTTTAAAGATGCTTTGCTATGGAGCGGAAGTCGTAACGGATATGAACATGCTGTCACTTTGAAAGAGGACGCGTTAAAATTTAAAGAATTAATTGTTGTATTGAATGATAAAGCGGTTATAATGCCGGTTTCTGATGGGAAAATAATGAGTAGTGGTGTTCCAATCGATTATAGAGTTATTGCATGCAATTTTACTTCATATATTCAAGAAACTAAATATTTGACGATTATGACTGCATTATGGAGCGGTGCTAGTGTAAATAGTACAACAACTTTAACAGCTGTTTATGGAAGGTATTAAACTAAAACAGTCTAAATGCCTTTATGGGCAAACTTAAAGATTCGAGTGGTAAAAAAATTTTGTTGGGAACTGTTTTATTTGACGGTGATACAACAAGCAGTTTTACTTTAAAAGATGATTACACCAATTATGACTATTTAGAAGTTATATGGCGTCCGCATTCTACTCTGGGGCAGTGTTCGGATATGATGATTCCATCTAAAGACAGTAAGATGCATTTGGAACGTGCACAGGCTATAAATGGTGTTACTACTGTTTATCGGTGTCAGCTGGCTTTTAGTGGAAAAAATGTATCACTTTCTGGCCGTACTCAGGTTATTAATGGAAATGCAGTTGATGCAGTGGAAGAACATATTTTGAGAGTAATCGGATATTAATATCAGGGCACTTAAAAGTACCTCTCCAAGAAAAGAAAGAGAGGTAAAAAATATGATTAATTCAATGAAATTTGCGGGGGGGGGGGTACTATTTACTAACAAGAAAAATAGTATCCAGTCTTCGGATTATATCTCTAAAAAGGGAGGTGCAGCATAACAGCTGTATCTCTATGATTAGAGGTGCAGATCATGCCTAAGTTTGTTAATAAAGATGAAAATATCATATTAAATTTAAATTACAGCAGTGAAGAAAGTTTTACCGGTATGTACTGGATAGACGGGAAGAAAATTTATAGAAAATATATTAATTTTAACATATCTTCATCGTCTTATGATTATACACATAATCTAAACGTTGCCGAGTATGTAAAATTTGATTTAAAGTGCACTTTTAGCGATGGTACGATTGTTTCACTGCCATATGTATTTTTTGAATCTGAGAACAAATGGACCAACTGTCTTTTAATTACATCATTAAAGGCAAATTATATAAGATTTTATAATGCGTGGGCTACAGGCCGTATTTACGGTATTATCGAATACACTAAGAATTAAATTTAATTAGCATGATCAAAAAGCTGTTTGCTTGGTTATGGGCAAATTTAAAAATCAAAACGGCGAAGTAATATTAAATCTAGATAATTATATTATCGGTCAAGCAAATCTAACATATGAAAGTTCTGATACATTAACTAAAGTTGTTGGCTTTAGTAAAGAAGTTGAACAAGTTATTTTTAGTATTGTTGGGAACGCTTCTAATCCTCGAGATCAGGTGCATAGGGCTTATGCACAGATTGGGTGGAATGACAGCAAAAAGAATGTAAACTTTATTGTAAAAGGAAGTGGATTTGTAAACGGACATGTCTTACCGATTAGTTATTTAGTAAAATTAAAAGACTAGGATATTTTGTTAGAAATAGTAAATTTATGGCACGATTCTTAAATTCTAAAGGAGATGCAGTATTTAATTTCATAAGGGACAGTAAAGTAATTAATATAAATTATTCTAATCGTGGAACACTTTTTACTTTAGCAGAGTTAAAAGCGTTGTTTAATCTTACAGCGATTGATCCAACAAAACTGATATGTGTTGTTTCTAATGGTGATGGCAGTGCAACAGACACACCTGTGATTGGTACGATATGGCACGATAACGCGCTTAAAGTTAATTTAGGAGCAACGTATACTGGCAGTATAAGAATAAACTACATACTGTTCCTTAATCCCTAGTAAATTAAAATTATTAAAGGCATAGAAATATGTCTTTTTATATTGCCTCGGGATGGCATGAAAATTCGTCCAGAAAGAAGGTAAAATATGGATTTAGGTTTTATTTCAAATTATTTTGTTCCGGTCGTAATGGCCGGATGTCTAGCAACCGGATATGTTGTAAAAAAATGGGTAAAAGATGTTGATAATAAATGGATTCCTACAGTTGTGTTTTTTGAGGGTGCTGCATTAAACTGCATTGTATCCGGAAATGTAACAGTAGAAACAGTTGTAGCCGGTACAGTATGCGGTTTAGCTAGTACCGGATTGCATCAGGCTTTTACTCGAATTATTGAAAATAAAAAAGAGGAGTAACAGATCCTGATGCAAGAATTTTTAATGAGTACATGGTCTATTGTCTTAACTGCTGCAGTTGGTTATCTTGTAACTAATTCCAGAGACAGTAAGAAAAGTCGAAAAAAACTCGAAGAAAAAAGAGAGCAGGAGAAATTAGACCAGGCTAAAAGACAAATTGTTATGGAAGAGGCGCTATGTGCAATGTTACATGAACGTATCGTTCGTTTTTGCGAGAGACTGCTGATAATCGGTTATGTTACTGCTGATGATCTAAAGGAACTGGATTACCTTTATAACCCCTACAGGGCTTTAGACGGTAATGGAACAGCAGAAAGATTATATAACAAAGTGCAGCAGCTTCCATTGAGAGTAGAAAACGGAGCGGAATGATTCCGCTCTTTTAAATTAAATTCAGGAGGAAAAACAAAATGGAAATCAAACAAAACTTTTTAGTAAACAATGAATGTTATAAAGCAGGCAGAACTATTAAAGTTACAAAGTTAATGGTTCACTCTACTGCGTGTCCTAATGTGTCTGCTGCTGGTTTTGCAAAAGCATGGAATACTCCAAGACCTGCTGGTAGACAAGTATGTGTTCATGCTTTTGTAGATGATAAAGAGGATATTCAAACTTTGCCATGGAATTATAGAGGTTGGCACTGCGGTGGTTCAGGTAATGATAATATGATTGGTGTTGAAATGTGTGAACCTGCTGATTATTCAGATAAAGCGTATTTTGATGCTGCTATTAAAAATATGATTGAGTTATATGCTTATTTATGTAAAGAGTATGGATTAACTGCTAATGACATTATTTCACATAAAGAAGGTCATTCACAGGGTGTTGCTTCTAATCATGGTGATCCTGATCACTGGTGGAAGTTCGTAGGATACACAATGAATGATTTTAGAGCTGATGTTACTGACTGCATTGCAAATGGTAATGTAAATGTTAGTTATGGCAACACTGTAAAACCTACTAAACCACAAACCAGTGAAGGATATACAACTGGTAAGACTTATACATTACAAACTGAACTGAAAGTTAGAACAGGAGCTGGTACAAACTATAGAGCTAAATCTCACAGTGAATTAACTGTAGACGGTAGAAAACATGATGCTGATGGAGATGGGGCTTTAGATAAAGGTACTAGAGTTTCATGCTTAGAAGTTGCAAAAAACGGTGATGATATTTGGATCAGAACACCATCAGGATGGTTAGCAGCTTATTACAATGGAAATAGATATATCTCTAGTGAAGCTGTTTCTAATGGTTCTTCTACAAGCCAAAATAAGCCCTCTAATGCATCAAAATCACTAGGAACATATGAAGTAACTGCCAATGATTTAAGTGTTCGTACTGGTCCTGGAGAAAATTATAGAAGAAAAACATATAATGAATTAACAGTTGATGCAAAAAAACATGATTATGATAAAGATGGATGTCTAAACAAGGGTACGCGTGTTACTGTAAAGGAATGGAAAAACGGATTTGCTCGTATTCCTAGCGGATGGGTAAGTGGCGATTATCTGAAAAAGGTATAGTAATGAAACGTATAGAAGTATCTGTTTTAGCCGCTCTAGCGCTATTATCATTATTACTAGGAATTGCCCTAGTACAAGAAAAACAAGTATCCAGTAATCTAAAAACCAATCTAGAATTAACAAAGCAGGAACTCTATGATGCTAGAGATGATAGAGATTATTATCAAGGAGAGTATAAAAAATATTTTGAACTGTCCGAGGAACTACAAAATCAAATGGGAGTTTATGCTTATGAATAAAGTTTATCTAAAACACGATGCTGAAGATATTCAGGGGAACTGTTTAAACACAAGGATAGAGTATACCCTTTT
>NZ_JAHOCB010000022.1:0-61862 GCF_019125875.1 Erysipelatoclostridium sp. MSK.23.31
TCCAATCTGAAATTTTGGTAAGAAAAAAGCAGTCAATCCTAAGACTAACTGCTTTAAAAGCTATTAAACTGTATTGTATAGAAAATTATTTTTTTGACGTTCCCCAGTCAACCAGCATAAACAAAGCGATACCCATACCTGCAATCAAAAAGAAAATACTTATACTTTTCTTTTTTACTAATCCAACAATACCTATGATTATTAAAAGGATAGAAACTATTAACGACATATAGAAACAGAACTTCGCCCATTTTCCACCTTTATTACTAAAATATTCTTGTCTTTTGTCACTAACTCTACATTCTAAGAAATATTCTACTAATCCACTACTTAAATATTTTACAATATCTTTAATAAGTTCCACAATATCACTTCCCATATAAAATTATAATATCTGCTATTTGTGGGGTATTATAACACTTCTATGTATGCTTTACAACAATTTATGCACCAATAATCTTGTTGAACAGCTCTAACAGTACATCTTTCACACCGCCAGCGTTGAATACCAAACCGACAGCAATCAAGGCAACTACTAAGAAGCCGATAAGTTTGGAAAACTCACGCTTGAACCCTAAGTAGATACCGATAACCACAATCGCCATAAGCACTAAGCTCTGTGCGTTTGATAAAAACCATTGATATAAATTTTGTCCGAAATTCATTTAATTGTCCTCACTTTCTTTTAATTGTTTCATTTCACAGTCAGCTTCTTTGCCGACATTCAAAATACACATCAAGACTACGCCGATACCCATTCCCATAGATACCAGCAGGAAGTCTTTTAATAATACCCACATTTTTTATCACTCCTAACTTTCTATCAAATCTTTTGCAGGGGTCGTCTGCTGTTTGATTATCATTTCATGCTTTTCTGTGAGTTTTGCCTGCTGTTCGATTGTTTCCATGTAGTCTGTACCGTTTCCCTTATCAATCTTTTTCAGCATTTTCAAGGTTGGTGCTACCTGCCTTTGTACCCAACGTAATGTACGGTCTAAGGTGTAAGGCTCTGGCTTTGTCGTCAGCTTCAAACTCTGTCTGTTATCGCCGATAAACCAAGCCCAGCGGTCATTGAGTTTCCAGTCATTTTTTCGCTTGTCGGGTTCTTCATCAACAAACCGCACATACTGGTTGATGATAGAAAAGGCGGTCTGCTCTGCGTCATAATAGGTCAGCAAATCTCGTACTGCATAATAGGCACGTTCATTTCTAAGCCGTATCTCAAAACGGTTGATAATGTCGGCTTCTTCCAGAGGTGTCCCTAACTTGACATACTGCTCATAGTCCTTTTCATAGATACAAAAATACACATCTGATTTCAGCGACCCAAGATAAAGGGTACGTCCCATATATTCTCTGTCGTCCTCTCTGTGCTTGATAAGCTCGCCCGACTGGTAAAACTTATAACTTCTGGACTTTCCGATATATTCCCGTTTCCTGCATTTTTCCGCAAGCTCTGGAATATCCAAAATGCCCGTATGGTCGTTGATAGCAAGGTCGATACGCTTCATCACGCCACCGTCTATGAGTGCGTCCATGAGGAAGTCATACCAGCTTCGTTGCTGTGCCAGCAGGTAACTTTCAAACTGTCGGCAACCACGCCCCTTTAACTCTAAAAGGACACCTTTTTCTTCGTCAGCCGACGTATAGATAAAGATGTCCCCTAAAGAATAATGCTCCGTATAACTGTAATGTCCGTAATCTTCATGGAGCATATAATTGATATTCAGTTTTAATATATCTTTGATGATGTGCTGTATATCCAGCGTGGGAAAACGAATTTTTACATAATCAAACAGCATGGTAAGCGGTGCTTCTGGATTGAACCTTGCCACTTCCTTGTGCAGAGTTTCCAGAAGCTCCTTTGACGGCTTCATTTTTCCGCTTTCTATCTTGTTGAGATATTCCCTTGTGATACCAGAAGCCAACGCCAGCCTGCCTTGTGAGATACCGTAAGCAATCCGTTTCTCCCGTAATTCTTTTATCCATTGTTCTTCATTCAGAACCATACCCCCAATCTGTAAAGTGTGAAGTTTTTTAAGGCGACTTCACAACTGATTTTTGCTAGAAAACCATGCCAGAAGCCTTATGTTTCCTATGTTTTTTGTCTATTGTCTATTTGCAAACGTACCCCTCTGTTAGATACCGAGGGGTTTTACCTGCTGGCGTGGCTTCGCCACACCAGCAACGGCTAGTCCGTGCCGTCGCCTTTCGCTTCGCACGTCGCCGTCCCGTCCTGCCTTGCTTGAGCAAGAGAGCCGATAGTCTGCAAAAAATCATGTCCTTTCGGGACTAAAGGCGTGTAAAATTCGCTTATCACGCTTGTTCCCACATCACAATAGCCACGCCCCTTGATACGTTTCTGGAAAAACTGCTTTTTCACATCTGAACCAAAAAGCATACCGTAACCTAATTCGCTGATACGCCCAAGTCCCACACGGAAATTGAAGTTATCTCTGATACCGTCCGAGAAATACTTTGCGTCTGGACGCTGACAGGCAACGATAAGGAAATAACCTGCTTGTCGTCCTAACATAACGATTTTCTTTAACTGGCTAAGTAAGCCCACGCTTTCTTTCGTCCCCAGCATTTCAAAAAATGCCACATATTCATCAAAGATAAGAAAGCAGGGTGGCAGTCCCAGATAGGCATAGTTTTCGCCCGTCTTATAGTTCGGGTGTCGCTTCATTTCCTCACTTCGCTGTACCATGCCCTCATAAAAGGCATTGACGCAATCAATCATTTCTTCTTTGGTGTGATACACATTTTCCATAACTGTCCCTAAGTCTGCAAGGTCAGCGTTCTTCGGGTCTAAGATATAAAGGATAGCGTTGGTATGCAGTAAGGCTTCAATGAGTGTCAGCAGAAAATAGGTTTTACCGCCACCAGTCCCACCAGCAATCAAAGCGTGAGGGAGTGCGTCATATTCCCAGACAAGATTTTTCATCAGTCTAAGACAGCCGTTCTCTGCCCGTACTTCATCAATGGTAATGCGGTTCGCTATCATATCATAAAGCAGGGTATATTCGATATAGCCATCATGCAGGGTCTTGTCGGTCAGCTCACAATACAAGCCACTTTCCAATTTATCCTCTAACCGTAAAAGCTGGTCTTGATATTTCCCCAGCGTAATTTCACAGCGGATATGAAGCAGTCCCTTTTCCATTTGATAATAAATCTTTGGAAACCAGACTATTTTTTCCCTTGATCTGCTTTGCAGGTCAGTAAAAAAAACGCTGTCTTGTACGGTATCAGCTTCATACCACTTGTTTTCCAGTATCATTCGTGCCAGCTTTTGACGGTGCAGTAGCTTTTTGAAACTGTCGTAACAGAAGCGATAATACAGAAAAGCGACCAATGCACAAACACCAGTCGCTATCAGTATGGTTATGAAGTTGTAAAGGGAAAGCGTAAAGCCATTGTCTAATAAGCTGAAATGTTCCCAGTCGGTACGCATGAGCTGTTTTGTATTTAATAGCAGGATAACCGCTACGAACACAAACAGGAGTGTCCCCATTGAAAAGCGATAGACAAGGTTCTTATCGCTGGCTCTGATACGGTGTCCTTTGTTTAAAATCATTCTCATAAATCAATCACTCCTTTCTGGGTATAAAAAAAGCAGTCAATCGTATAGACTAACTGCTTTGTGTGCATGGATATGAAGTTGTCAAACTGGAATTTTTCCAACTCATCGACTTTTTGTAGGCTTTGAAAAAAATAAAAGATATATTCCAAAACCAATTTTAATCAGTCCGTCAATAAATGCTAAAACAATGAATGGAATTATTGGAAGAAATATTCCTATTATAGCATTAGCAGAACATAAAATTGCAATCCCTATCATTGAAATACCATGAACAAAATAGAATGGTATAAAATGAATTCCAACAGCAAGAAAAGTCATTAGCCAAATCATTCTCCAATTCTGCATTGGAAAAAATGAACCTGCTAAAACAAACATGAGTGGAAACAAAATAGCTATAGAAAAAATAGCCATATTATTTTGAAATTTCGACGATTTCCCATAGGATAATTTTGTTACCACTTTTTTGTTTATTACAGACAAATAAAATCCAACAATAAAACCTACAGTAAATATAATAGGGTGTATTTTTTTCTCTCCGCCAAAGATAGCAGAAACTATAATAACTACACCAATAATGATAAACCACAAACCACAACATCTTTTGTCATTATATTCTCGGATTTCATCTTTTTGATAGCCTAAAAATCCCACACACTTTCCTCCTCAAATTCCATTTGTCGCTTTCTTCATACCCATATTATAACAGTTCCGTATATCCTCTACAACGAAAATCTATTCAGCAAGTCTATTTTTTCGGTTGTCCCTGCGGTGTATGGTTCTGTGAAGTGCCTGTGTTCTGATTGCCTTTATTCTTCAGTACAATATCTTCTGCCTTTACATACCAGTCCACATCTGCACCCGTATAGGTTTTTCGTGATACCGTATCGGCTACGGGATTGACAAGCTCCACGACTGCATTGTAAGGAAATTCCCTTAACGGTACTTCTGGCGGTACGGACACGGGGATAATTCCACCATGCAGACTGCACTTCAAATCATAGATACGCTTTTTAAGCTGGGTACTCGGTGTCCCGTCCTCATTTTGCAAGAACACATCACGCACCGCTGTAAATTTTAATTCTCCAAATGTTTTCTCTTTGTCAATGACAAATCCATTTGATAATCTCATAAATTCTTCACTCCTTTACTTTTCTTCAACTGCTACAATATCATCAGCAACTAACACATAATCGGTATGTCCCATATCCCCGATTGCATAACCTCTGCCGTATAACTTTGGATTGACAAGTTTTACTTTCTGCTCATACTTGAAATGCTTTTCGCCAGCCTGCACGGGAATTTCTACCACAACATTTTCCCCTCTCTGTACATCTGAATAAAGGTTGTAGCTTCTTCTTGCGAAAAATCTGCGGTTATCTTTATCTCTCTCAAAAACATGGTCGCTTTCGCCTGCAAATTCAAGAGTTCCAAAAGACTGTGCCATATCTGGCACGACATATTTCATTTCCATAGTGTTTTACCTCGTTTCTTTCTATATTTGATAAGTTTTTTGATTGTGATTTCTTATTCTGGCGGTTCGGGAAGTACCAGCAATCCCACCGATAGTAAAGGGTAAAATAAATGCTTACGCACCCTTGACTATCCGTGTTCTTGCAGGTAAGTAGCAGACAAGCCAGAATAAGCGGAAGTCTGCCGTTTGACAGCTTCGGCGGAGAGCGTGATTTTTCTTTTCTCATATCGTTACCGCCTTATGATTTCTTCGTTTGACGGCGTTTGTAGAAGAAGATACCTGCCAGTCCAGCACCAGAAGTTAGTAATAATGCAAGCAGTCCGTAAAGGTTCGTGTTATCGCCCGTTTTTGGACTGTCTGTTTTATGCGGTGTATTTGGTGTCTGTGACGTTTCGGGTTTCTCTGGTTCTTCTGGGACTTCGGGTTTTTCCTTAAAGGTAATTGTCTGTCCCTCGTCCTCAATGTCCTTATGCTCGGTAACTTTCTTCGGCTCGTCTGGATTGCTCAAATCGTACAATTCTTCAAAGGTTACAAGCTGTTTACCGTCAAGAGAAGTAGCGTCAAAGGTAAAGGCAACTTCCACTTTCATAGTTTCGCTGTCTGCGGTAAAGGTGTAATCACTTTCCGCACGTTTTCCATTGATAAGAAGCTCTGCATTTTCTTCTTTCAACATCTGCCAGCCTACAAGTTTGTACTGTGTGCCGACTTCTAAGCCCTCTAAAGTTACGGTATCAATGATTGTTACCTCTTTTCCAGCTTCAAGCTCTTTGTTGCCGTCTTTATCGGTAGCAGTCGTATGTATCTTGATGATACGCTCTGTGATAAGTACCGTCTGCCCGTCGTCCTCAATGTCCTTATGTTCCGCAACTTTCACGGGTTCGTCTGGATTGCTTAAATCGTATAATTCCTCGAATGTTACCAGATTTTTACCGCCAAGCTCGGACGCATTGAATGTATAAGCAATTTCCACTTTCATTTCCTCATCATCAGCGATAAAGGTATAATCATTTTCTACACGCTTTCCGTCAATGATAAGCTCGGCGTTTTCTTCCTTTAACATCTGCCAGCCTTTCAACTTATACTTTGTGCCTTTTGTAAGTCCGTCTAATTTAACCGTATCAACGATTGTTACCTCTTTTCCAGCAAGGATTGTCTTTTCGCCGTCCTTGCTGGTCGCTGTGGTATGGATAGAGATTTCTTTTTCGTATTCATCAGTCAGCGTTCCTAAATCAATCACAAGATTATTTCTTGATACCACGATTTCAAAAGGTGGGATAAGTTCAAAACCTTTGTTACTGTCGCAACGCATTTCTTCAATGATGTAGGTATCATAAGGTAACGCACCCTTGCTGTCGTCTGGTTCAGAAGTTCCAAACCATACACCGTCCTCGCTGGTCTTGCCTGCGTTTGTATTGTGCTTATGAGAAGCCCATTCAGCAGAAGTGGAGAATTGCCCGTTATCATCAGTTACCACGACATGATTTTCGCCCGTCGTCTTGCTTGTGATCCTAAAGGGAACATCAGCAAGACGCTTGTGTGTGCCTGCACCGATTTTTACACCCTCAATATCTCCACGCTTAATCTGATTGTAGATAGAATGGTCTTCGTCGGTTAAGTCCACGATTTTTCCATTTTCTGTGATTGTAAAATCAATCGGTTTTGCACCGTCAGTTAAGTAACCGTTGGGAGCTTCACTTTCAACGATACGGAATTTTCCATAAGGTAAGAGGTCAGAAGAAGTAGAAGCGATACCCTCAATATCTGTACGAATAGTTTTTACGACTTCTTTTTTCTTGTATAGCTTGCCCTCAACCAATACTGCATTATCATTTAAGGAAATGATGTCAAAAGCAGTATCTTTCAAAGTGGCACTTCCTTGTGGCTTTGTATCGCCCGTTTCTAAATCTCGTTTCTGAATTTTGACACCGCCACGGATAACCTTGTCTGATACGGAAAACTGGTTACTTCCAGATAATACGGCAAGGTCGCCGTCCTCGGTAATCTGTGTAAGGTATAAGCCTTTTATCTGCTCGGACTTATCGCCAGCCTGCATATATGCACCCTCTAACAAGTAGCCGTTTGGAGCTTTTGTTTCTTCTACGGTTAGCGTTCCAAGTGGAAGAACCGATTTGCCGTCCTGCATATAGAAACTGTCGCCAGATACCTTGTATGCGTCCGCTAATTTTGTGATGTAATGAGTTGTCCCGTCGCTGTCTGTTTCAGCAATTGTCTTTGTAACCCATGTACGAGTAGCTTCGGCAGGGAGATTGTTTTTCGTATAGAAGCCTGCATAATACTTCCATGTAAATTCCGCACCTGCTAGAGAAGCGTTCCCTTGCGAATTGTCTTTCTGTGTTTCCATATCTATCTTGAAAAGCTCAATCAAAGTGTCTGTTACTTTCGGTGTATCTGATACTTTCAAAGTCGCTGTTTTTCCAGCTTCAACCTTTAAGGAATATACAGTTTTATCTACTTTATATCCTGCTGGTGCGGATAATTCCTTGATATAGACTGTGACTGCTTTTACCTCTACAATATCTGTATTGCCGTTTTCATTAGTCGTAAGGGTGGCAAGCTGTTTTGTGCAGTCCTTATCAGAAAAGACACCGTATGTTGCACCAGCGATAGAGTAATTCCCGTTACTGTCGGTAATGCTGGTATTACTGGAAGTCTTTTGCAGTTTCGCATTTCCGACATTTAATTTCGCCCAGAATTGTCCTAATTCCTGCCCCTCGCCAGAGTAGATATAACCGCCACATTCATAACGTCCTTTATTTTCTTTGACAAAGGCTTTTGCACCAGCGTACACTTCGTCCTGCGTCGCTTTTGGAATTTCATCATAAGAAGCTCTCACGTTGTCGCATTGCCAGCCAAGATGTACGCTCAATCTCTGCCAGACAACAAGCTGTCTTAAAAGGTAAGCGTGATTTTTACTTATTCCGCTGTGGCTGTCTGTGTACTGTTTTACATATTCGATAGATAAGGCAACGTCGCTTATCTGGTCGGCACTCATACGAGTGCTTGCGTCAGCTCTGGTCTTGTAACCATTCTTAAAGTCTGTGTTAATGTCGATACAGTAAGCGTCCTCGCCCTCAACGGTCAAATGTCCCTCATTAAAGGTAGAACCAATCGAGCCGTCATTCATTATTTTTTCAACGATACCGACACGTTCTGCACTTTCCGTCCAGTATTGCTTACTTTCTGCATGAACGGGTGTTGTCGGCAAAGCAGTAACGACAGTCGCAAGAGCTAAGAAGCCCGTACACAATCGTTTTAACATCTTTTTCATAAGTCTAATGCTCCTTTCATTTTGGGTAATAAAATAGCCGTCCAATAAGAACGGCTGGAAATAGAAAAGGAACGTCATTTTAGGCGTTCCATAATCTATAAAATATTCAATTTTTTATACTGATGTGTTGCTCATCAAAATCTCAAATTAAGGTTATTTGACACCAATTTTGACACCAATTTTTTGTATATTGACGATTTTTGATGAAATATGATAAATTCATAAAACCCGTGAAAAGCCTGTAAATAGGCACTTTACGGCACTCTATGAACTAAGACAAAAGCTACGCTGTAATAACAATAGGAAAGTGCTAAATTAGTCAAAAATAAAAAGTCTCTATTGAGACTTTTGGTTAATTATAAAGCTGCAACGTTTGCTGCTTGTTCACCACGATCAGATTCAACGATATCGAAGCTTACTTTAGCACCCTCTTCTAAAGATTTGAATCCACTACCTTGGATTGCAGAAAAGTGAACAAATAAATCTCCACCTGTATCTTTTGTAATAAATCCAAAACCTTTTTCACTATTAAACCATTTTACTGTACCTGTATTCATCAGACGTACCTCCTATTTTTATTATAAAAAGCATTACTATAAAAAAAGCAGATGCTAAGTTGCTTATAAATACAACTTTCACATCTGTAAGTTAAATATTCATTGCTCGTTACTCATATATAATATCACAGCAACAATAAGAAGTCAACCAATATCAGAATAATATTTCAATTTATATTTTATAATCTTTTTAACTTAAATTATTCCTAAATCAATAAATTCATAATAGACTCCGTCTTCATCAACACTTTTACAAATTCGATCAGCTATTTCCTTAAGCCGAGCACTGCCATTGTCCATGACCACTCCACATTTGACTGCATCGATCATTTCATAATCATTCATACTATCACCAAATCCAATTGTGTCTTCCATATCTATATTTAGATAATCAACAATTCGTTTGATTCCTGTTCCTTTATTATCAAGTTTTGACATTATTTCACCATTAATATTTTTACTGCCAAACATATCATGTACTACAAAGTTAAAGTTCTCTTTCAATTCTTTAAAAGCATGATCGAAATCTTCCTGCCTCATTGCAATAAAGGATATTTTATGAATTCCACGACCATCGTATTCATTCATATCTCTTACATTAAATTTATCACTTTGTTCAGCTTTTAAGCGTTCCATCTCCGAATTAGTCGCTTCCTCATTATTTCCACCTACAAAAAATTCCATCATTTTGGGTGACATATATGTAATATCGGTACACTCATAATTATATACGATATTATTACGATTAAATACATCGCAAGCTTTTTCAATTAATTTACGATCATAATAACGGCTATGGACTACTTCATCAGCAACTTCGATATAGCTTCCAGCACTAGCAATAAAACCATCAAAATTTACTTCCTCTAACTCATTTCTAATTCCTATCTTATTTCTTCCTGTACAAATAAATACTTTATGTCCCTGATTACGGGCTAGAGTGATTGCTTTTTTTACCTGCTCAGTCATTTTGCCATGATTAGCAACCAATGTTCCATCAACATCTAAAAAAATTGCTTTTTTCTCCATAACATTCCTCCTTAAGATTATTTATTATATAAGTATACCTATTTTAAAGAATATTTGTATTCTTTTTACAAAAAAAGAAAAAGGGAAGTACTAACACTTCCCGTGATCATGATGATAACTATCTACTAAACTATTAGTGCGGCTATGACAACCAGTACCACAACTACCACAATTTCCGCCACAACTAGATTTACCATTAGCTTTATCTTTTCTGATTGAATTGATTGCTAATAGGACTGCAAATAATAAAATGACACTAACGATGATAGTCGATAAATTTTCAATTAGCCAGTTCACTGTTATCACCCTTTCTATTTTTCAGTTACAGTTTTATTTAAATCGATATTTAAACGATTGTCTTCTTTATATGGTCGAACTAATAGATAAACAAAACCAATCACTACTAATATAGCAATTACTGTAGCAAATGTAAATGTTCCAGTAATAACTAAATTTCCAATTTGATAAACACTAAAT
Source organism: Erysipelatoclostridium sp. MSK.23.31 (assembly GCF_019125875.1). Taxonomy (NCBI): domain Bacteria; kingdom Bacillati; phylum Bacillota; class Erysipelotrichia; order Erysipelotrichales; family Coprobacillaceae; genus Thomasclavelia; species Erysipelatoclostridium sp. MSK.23.31. The sequence goes on from NZ_JAHOCB010000022.1 coordinate 10,410, forward strand.
GCTACTAAATAAGCAAATACAGTTTGATACACAATTGCAAACGCTGTCCAGCGACCATTATTCATTTCTCTTTTAATTGCTCCCATAGCAGCAAAACATGGTGCACATAATAAGTTAAAGATTAAGAATGAAAATGCTGCAATTTGTGTATAGCTTGCTGCTAAGGTTCCCCAGATTTCTGCTCCATCGTCAGCAACCTCTGCAAATCCATATAAAATACCGAATGTACCAACAACGTTTTCTTTAGCAACTAAACCTGTAATCGCAGCTACTGCAGCTTTCCAATCACCCCAACCAAGTGGTGTAAATATCCATGCAATTGCATTACCAATTGATGCTAAAATACTATGATCTAACTGAGTATCTTCTAACATTGTAAATTGTCCATCGACAAATCCAAAGTATGAAGTAAACCAAACTAAAATACTTGATAATAAGATAATCGTTCCAGCTTTTTTAATGAAAGACCATCCTCTTTCCCACATACTTCTTAAAACGTTAGTAATCGTCGGCATATGATACGCTGGTAACTCCATTACGAATGGTGCTGGTTCACCAGCAAAACGTCTTGTTTTCTTTAAAATAATTCCAGAAGTAATAATTGCAGCTATTCCAATAAAATATGCACTCGGTGCTACCCAAGATGCACCACCAAATAATGCACCTGCAATTAACGCAATAATTGGTAACTTAGCACCACAAGGAATAAACGTAGTTGTAATAATCGTCATTTTTCGATCACGATCATTTTCAATAGTACGTGATGCCATAATTCCTGGTACCCCACATCCAGTTCCAATCAACATTGGAATGAATGATTTACCTGATAATCCAAATTTTCTAAAAATTCTATCCATAATAAATGCAACCCGAGCCATGTATCCACATGATTCAAGCACCGCTAAGAAAAAGAATAACACTAACATTTGTGGAACGAAACCTAATACCGCACCTACCCCAGCTACGATACCATCTAAAATTAAGCCATTTAACCAGGCCGCAGTTCCTAAGGATTCTAATAATCCTTCAATTAAGCTTGGAATTGATGGAACTGCTAGTCCAAATAAACTCCATCCATCACCAAACACACCTTCATTTGCCCAATCAGTCGCCCAAGTACCAACAGTAGTTACTGAAATATAATAAACCACAAACATTACTACTGCAAAGATTGGTAAGGCTAACCAGCGGTTTGTAACAATGCGGTCAATTTTATCAGAAACTGATAATTGATCATGACTATGTTTTTTATAACAATCATCTATAATAGAAGTTATAAATTGATAACGTTCATTAGTAATAATACTTTCTGCATCGTCATCTAATTCTTTTTCACTTTGATCAATAATTGTTTCAACATTAGGTACACTACTCATTAATCCTGAAATTTTATCATCACGTTCAAATAATTTAATCGCATAAAAACGTCGTTGTTCCACTGCAATATCACTTGGCAACATTGCTTCAATCTGGTCTAATTTTTCTTCAACAGCACTATCAAATTTATGAATTGGTGCATTTATTCTTTTAGAATTAGCTAAAGTAACAGCACGATCAGCCGCTTCTTTTATTCCTTTTCCTTTAAGAGCAGAAATTTCAACAACTTGGCACCCCAATTCTTTTGATAATTTTTTTACATCAATCTTATCATTATTTTTAGCAACGATATCCATCATATTGATTGCCATAATAACAGGAATCCCCAACTCCATAATTTGTGTAGTTAAATAAAGATTTCTTTCTAAGTTTGTTCCATCAACAATATTGATAATTGCATCTGGTCTTTCTTGAATTAGATAGTTACGTGCCACTACCTCTTCCAAAGTATATGGCGACAAAGAATAAATACCAGGTAGATCCATTAATTTAACATCTTTATGACCTTTTAATTTACCCTCTTTTTTCTCTACTGTTACCCCTGGCCAGTTTCCAACAAATTGATTGGAACCAGTCAAAGCATTAAATAGCGTTGTTTTCCCACTATTAGGATTCCCCGCTAATGCAATTGTAATTGACATTTTTTCACCCTCCTATATATTTTACTACTATAATACTTCAATCATTGCTGCATCGGCTTTACGCAAAGATAGTTCATATCCTCGTACTTTAACCTCAATTGGATCACCTAATGGTGCAACTTTACGAACTAGTACTTCTGTCCCCTTAGTAATTCCCATATCCATGATTCTTCTTTTTACAGCTCCATCTCCATGCAGTTTCATGACTCTCGCACTAGTTCCACATTTTACATCTCTTAGCGTTTTCAATTAATTATCCCCCTTTTAATAGTTAAATCATAATTTTATTAGCCATCTCTTGACTAATCGCTACTCTTGATTCTTTAATTTTAGTAATTAGATTTCCTTGGTTCTTACTTACAATAGTAACTGTCGCTCCTGTTGTAAAGCCTAGCGATTCAAGAAATAATTTTACTTCTTGTTTTCCTCCGACTTTTTTTATGGTCTGTACTTCACCAATTGTCGCCATAGTTAAAGGCATCATCATCACTTCCTCGCTTTTTCTTGTTAGTCCTATCTAACTACTGTTATGTTATACCTGCCTAACTTAAAAGTCAATAGTTGCCAAGAAAAAAGTTAGGATATTTTAACTTTATCAGCAAAAAAAGAAGGATTTCTCCTTCTTAGTCTAAATCTTCTCCATTTGATTCAAATGCTTTTTTAACCCAATGATATGATTTTTTAGGAATACGTTTTAAATCACGAATATCCTTATTAGTACGGTTTACATAAACAAAACCATATCGTTTATCCATATTACACATACTTGCTAGAATATCAATTGGTCCCCAAGTAATGTAACCTAGACATTTAACGCCTTCTTCAAACATTGCATTTTTCATTTCTTTTATGTGATCACGATGATAATTAATACGATAATCATCTTCGATTGTTTTATTAGCTGCTAACATTGTATCAACTTCTTCTTGCGTCATATCTTCACGCCATCCAATTCCGTTTTCAAGAACGAAAACCGGTAAATCAGAACGTGTTGCTAAATCATTTAAAGTCCATCTAAAACCAACAGGATCAATTTCCCAACCCCATTCATTAGCTTCGCAATGTGGATTTTTAACTGTATGTTCTCCAACTACTTCATGATATGGTCTTGTATAATCAAATTCACCTTCAGTAACAGTATTAGAGCGATAATAACTAAAAGCAATATAATCTACAGTATACTTTAATAATTCATCATCGCCTTCTTCAAATGTTGGCATCCATCCACGGTTTTCTAAATATGCTATCATATAATCTGGATATTTTCCTTTAGCAAAAACATCACAGTGGAAACCATTCATATATTGATAAGCTTTCCATGCAAATAAATTGTTCTTTGGCGTATTTGAATATGGATAAATATTAGTAACTGCATTCATACCGCAGAATTGAGCATCTGGCTGTAATTCTCTTAATGCTTTGACAGCTTTACAATGAGCAATAAAAACATTGTGATTGACTTGATATAAATGTTTAGCTGGGTCCACACCTTCAGGAATTTCTTCAGCGTTAGATACACGCAACATCATCCCATGTAAATTTTGTTCATTAAAAGACATCCAGTGTTTAACTCGATTACCAAATCGTTCGATACATACACGAGCATATCTTTCAAAACAGTCAACAACATAGCGTGATGCAAAACCATTATGTTCTTTTACTAATTTATAAGGCATATCAAAATGCACTAAAGTTATCATAGGTTCTATACCAGCAGCAATCAATTTATCAATTAGATCACTGTAAAATTTAATTCCTTCTTCATTTACCGGTTCATCTAAAGTCCCATCAGGAATAATTCTTGACCAGCAAATTGAAAAACGGTAAAAATTGAATCCCATATCTTTCATTAAAGCAATATCTTCATCATAACGATGATATTCATCAATTCCTACTGACCAGTCAGAAAATTCTGGATCAGTTGGTCTAACGTCATAAATACAAACGCCTTTTCCACCTTCGTTACGAGCTCCTTCAGTTTGAAAACTTGATACTGAGCCACCCCAATAAAAATTATCTGGTAATTTCTTTTCCATTACAATACCTCTCTTTCATATACCATTTTAGTTAATCTGTAAAGATAAGTAAATGAGTTTTTCTGACCTTATAATCAAGTTTCATATTTTATTTAATAAATACCAGTTTTATGAAACAATGTTTCATGATATACTAAATAGAGGTGATTTTATGAGTATTATGACTCAATTAGAATTTGAATTAGATTTCTCCAGTTCTGAAAAAACAATTGCGAAATACATATTAGATAATGGTGAAGATATTCTTAATTTATCAGTAAAAGAATTAGCTAAACAAACTTATACTTCTCCAGCAACAATTGTTCGTCTTTGCCGTAAATTAGGACTTAATGGCTATGGTGACTTTAAAATCAAATATTCAGCTGAATTACAGTTTGATAAAAAAAACAAAAAACGTGTTGACGTCAACTTTCCTTTTGGAAACACCGACTCAAATAGCCAAATTGCATATCGGATTGCCAATCTGCATCAAGAAGCTATTGAAGACACCTTAAACTTAGTTGATTTTAAGAACCTTGACAAAATTATTAATTTACTCGATCAAGCAAGACGCATCTATCTTTTTGGAAATGGTAATTCTTTATTAGCTGGTTTTGATTTTCAACACAAAATGATGCGAATTGGTAAAATGGTGGAAATGCGAGCTCATGCTGGTGAGCAAGGTTTCTTATCATATACTTGTAGTCCTGATGATGTAGCCATTCTTATATCATATTCCGGCGAAACGAATGAAATGGTAGAACTTGCGAAATTTTTAAAAAAGATGCATGTTCCCCTTTTGGGTATTACTTCTATCGGGGATAATCAATTATCAAAATATTGCACTTATATTATGAATACAGGATCACGAGAAAAGATATTTTCTAAGATAGCTCCTTATTCATCCAAAACATCGATTTCTTATTTGCTTGATTTGATTTTTTCATGTATCTTTAGATTGAATTATGATCATTATATTAATGAAAAAATTAATCGTGATAAATTATTTGATCACCGTCATCCTTATAAAAGTCCCATCAATGATTAAAAGGCTGTTTGAGCAGCCTTTTAAATTTCAACAATTTGTCCGTCCTCTATTTTTAATTGAACATCACATTTTTGAGCCAATGATGGCGAATGAGTAACAATTATAATACATTTATTAGCTTGATGAGCTAAATCGATAAATGTTTTTAAAATTTCTTTAGAATTCTTTTCATCAAGATTACCCGTAGGTTCATCAGCTAAAATTAAATCAACATCTTTGGCAATTGCACGAGCAATAGCAATTCTTTGTTGCTGTCCTCCAGAAAGTTTGCGAATATCTCGTAAACTTTGTTCTTTTGAAAGCCCTAATTTTTTTAAAATATCCAGGCAATATTCTTTTTTATTCGGGATCTTCCGTCCAGCTATTTCAATTGCATTAGCAACATTTTCATAAGCATTCATATAATGAATCAAATTATATGATTGAAACACAATCGAAATGTCATTCCGACGATATTTATTTAATCCAATCCTTGCAGTATCTTGGCCTTTAAAAATAACTTTTCCACCTTTTGGCTTATCTAAACCACCAGCCAATACAATAGTTGTTGTCTTCCCGCTACCGCTAGCGCCAACAATTGCATAGATTTTTCCTTTTTCAAAACTATAATTAGCTTTATTCAAAATACTTACATTACTAGAACCATCTAAATAATGGTATGAAACATCTTCAAAATTCAAAATTGTTTCCATCTCTACCCCTCCTTCTTCACAAGAATCTCACGTGGTGATAATCGTAATACATAAGCAGATGGAATAGCGATTGAAACAAGACAAATTGCAATTGTAATCCCCGCTAATTGCATTACTGTAGTAGTTGTTAAAGACACATCTAATTCTGTATTTTCCGGTCCATTAAATGCTTGATCGAACATTTTATCATTACCGGATGTCGAATTAGTGTTATTGCTATCGTTATTTTGATCTCTGATTTCCGGCATCTGCATTTGAACTTGATTATTGTTCGTTCCAGATTCTAGCATATTTCCAACTACATTTGATACTAACTTTCCGGTACCTAGTGAAATAACAAAGGCAACAGCCGCAATCAAAAGCATCTCAAATAATTGTTGTAAAATAATTTTCACTTTACTTTGTCCTAATGATAAAAATACACCAATTTCATAATATCTGCTTCTGATTGTTAAAATTAAAATCAAGCATAGAATAGCACTTCCGGCACCAATTACAACGATTAAAAACATTGTTGCAAATGATTGAGTATTTTCTAAACTACTTACATTTTGCTGATATAAACGATCATTTGCATCAAGCGTATATGTCTCAAAATCGATATCACTCTTTTTTTGTGCTAAGGTTTGAAAAGCTTCAATATTCTCAGGGTCATCTAAATAATAAGTTGCCGATGTAATATTTGTTTCACTCCCCGATAATGTTTGACCAATAGATAAATCTGTATAAATTGTATTAAACGGATTACTTTGCCCAGGTCCACCCATTGTTTTAGCATCTGTCACCTCGTAGATTCCGACAATAGTTAATTGTTGTGTTACTATTTCTTCATTTATAGTAGTATAAACTGTAAATGTATCACCTACATTTAAATCATTATCAGTAGCTAAATTTGTTTCAATGACACAATTATTTGTTCCGGCATCATCACTTGATAATAATCGTCCCTGTTTTAGAGTACTACTTTCTTCTGTGAAACTATCTAAATATTCCATCGTCGTATTTGCACTGATTGAAAAATCTCCTTGATTTGCTGATTGGAAATTTTCTTGTCCATCAGGACGTTCCATTGTTTGATTATCTTGACTTGTGGTCAATTCAACAGCTGTAATATCATCGCTACTTGCTGTGGTTGAAATAGCATAATTATAATTTTTTACATATTTTAAATCTTTTAACTGGTCAGCCATCGCAATTGTAACACTTGCTGCTACTTCACTAACTGCTTGCCCTTTTTCACGTTGACCCATCATATTTTGCATATTTGTTGTCAATGTTACATCATTGCCAAGTGATGTTCTAATTTGCTCCATTGATTTTTTCGAAGCACTCTGGATTGACAAACCTGCAATAATCAAGTTCGCAATTACTGTCATTATTACAAATAATAAAACTGTCTTGCCAATATTCTTTTTAATACTTAGAAATGCATTTTTTAACATATCTTAACCTCCTGAAAAAAATATAGCAAACTATAGTTAAGGATAAAATCGTTCAATTATGTAAAAAAATAGGAAACTAAAGTTAGTTTCCCTTATCTATATTTAATTGTAGAATCTTCTTGATTTCCTGATACAACTATTTCATCATCACCTAATTGATCTTTAGCATTGTCATTACTTGACTGTTGCCCATGTTTTGGTTTTTTCATAAATTCACCTCAATAATATTATGTACTATTTTTAATATTTAATTCAAAATTTTTAAAAAAATATTATCAAATGGTACTTCTTATACTAGACTAATATCTACCGCAATAATAATTATTCATTTCGACTATCTTTGATTCTTTTTATGTAATAAAATAATCTTAATAGTTTTTATTCATATAATATTATTTACATTTTTATAAAAAATAAGACTGTTTTACAGTCTTATTCATCACCAAAGCAAATTCCAATCGCTTTTGCAGCTTTTACTAATTCACCATTAGGATCTACATGTTTTTGTTTTCCAAATTTAGCATCACCGATTACTTCCTCTAAAGATGTATAAGACATTTCTTCACCTTTTAAAGTAACAACATTACCAAATTTACCTTCTTTAATCAGCTCAAGTGCTTTTACACCAAAACGAATTGATAAAATACGATCATATGCTTGGATATCTCCTCCACGGATGATATGTCCTGGATTAACTGAACGAACTTCATGGTTAGCAATTGCCTGTTCAAGATCATCAGCTACCTTTGCAGCTAATCCTGAATAACGAACTGGATCAGGACTATCTTCAACGATTTTTCCAATCACCTTAGTCCCATCAGCATATTTAGCACCTTCTGCTACTGCAATTACAGTGTATGGATAACCTTCAGCGTCGCGTTTTGCAACGTGCTTAACAATGTTATCAATTGTAAATGGAATCTCAGGAATTAAGATACATGAGGCATTTCCTGCCATTCCTGAATATAACGCAATCCATCCAGCATCTCGTCCCATCAGCTCACAACAGATAACTCGATGATGTGATTTTGCCGTTGTATTTAACCGGTCAATAAATTCAGTTCCTACTGAAGAAGCACTGATAAATCCATAAGTTAAATCAGTCGCTGGCAAATCATTATCCATTGTTTTAGGGATACCAATTACATTAACGCCTTTTCTTGAAAAATCACGAGCACTTGTTAAAGTACCATCACCACCTAAAACAACCAGCACATCGACACCAGCTTTTTTTAAGTTTTCGACACCAACATCAGAAACGTCTTTTTTTACCTTTCCGCCATGACCATCATCAACAAGATAGTCGAATAAGTTATCTTTATTAGAACTATATAAAATAGTTCCACCTTCTTTATAAATATTCTCTACCTTATCAACTGTCAATTCTATGTAATCATTGTTATAAAGACCACGATAACCATAAACATAGCCAATAACTTCATACCCGTATTCATTAATAGCCGCTTTGGTTACTGCTCTAATAACAGCATTTAACCCGGGGCAATCTCCGCCTCCAGATAATAATGCGATTCTTTTTACGTCTGCCATAAACATCCCTCCATAAACTTTATTATATGATTTTTTATAATAAAACTCAATAAAAATGTTACCGTTTACATAAAATACGCAATATTTATAAAATTCAACAAAATATTATAAAAAATATTAACTTCTGCCTTAAATAAACAACATCTATTTATTATAAAGATGACTACATTACTTTTAAAGATTCAATAAATAATTAAATTATTATTATAAAAACAAAAATATCTACTTTACGTTATAATATCTTTATAGGAGGGGTCTCCATGAGAACAAATGAAGTTGAAAAAATCACAGGTTTAACTAAACATGCCATACTTTATTATGAAAAAGTGGGAATCATCCGACCCAAAAGAACAAATAATGGTTACCGTAACTACAGCCATGACGATTTACAAACGTTAAAACTTGTGAAATTTTTACGTAATTTAGATATTTCAATTGATGATATCAAAGCAATCTTAAATAATAAATGCAGTTTAGATGACTGTTTAAAGATTCATAAGCGCAACATTGATCAAACAATTTCTGAATTAGAAGATCTTCAAAATACAATATCAACATTCAAAGATATGCATATTCCACTAATTCCTGCATTAGAAAATATTAAATTAGTTCCAGAGAAAAAAGGGCTTGGATATCGAAAAACAAGTAAAACAATAGCTTATAATCGCCCACTAACTAGAGCCATGGCAATACGACAGGTCATTTCTGCAGGAATTATTGCTTCGATTTTTACTTACGGTATTTATATTTGGATTTGGAGCGAAAAATGGTATTATTTAGAAAATTTATATTTTGTCGCAGTCGTCTTTTTAATAAATATTTTAATTTTTATTTTTGCTAACTTCCAATTTATGATGCATCTTTACGATAAATCAAGAAACCAATCTATTGAATTTTTAGAAGAAGGAATAAGAATTTTCAAGCGTAAAAATTCTTTTCACCATTTTAAATATGTACTTTCTGCCTTGATTAATCAGCATTATAAATATCAAAAGTTTTATTTCTACCAAGATATTGAAAAACTTGTCGTTCAAACTAGACAGCGTTTTATCCCTCTTTATAGTTTAGGTACTGGAGGCCCAAGCACTGATATGTATGAAGTAGATATCACACTTTATTTTAGTGATGGTGAAACTTATTTTTTATTGGGACCTGAAACATTTAATAATGACAGTCAGCTGATTGGACATATTTTAACAGAGAAAATTCCCAATATTGTAGATCCCGACAATATCCTAACAGCTTACCAAAATAAAATAAATCTAACCGATTACATAACATCACAAAAAAGTATGATTTCCAGATAATAGAAATCATACTTTTTTATTCTAGTCACTCAATATTTTTTATCTATGATTATTTAAATATTCTTCAATGATCCAAACTGGCATTCCAATAACAGTCTCTAAGTTTCCTTCTACTTTAGCGACTAATGCCTTACCTTCACCTTGAATTGCATAAGCTCCTGCTTTACCTGGCCATTCGTTTAAATCAAGATAAGCGTTAATTTCTTCATCAGATAATTTTTTAAAAGTGACTTTAGTTCCATCATGGTAAGTAGAAACTTTTCCATTATCAATGATTGCTACCGCTGAGTAAACAGTTTGGGTCTGATCAGATAACAATTTTAACATTTCATAAGCTGCCTGACGATCAGCAGCTTTTCCCAGCATCTGATTTTCTAAACATACCATAGTATCTGCTCCAATAACAATATCACTAGGGTATTTTAAAGCAATGGGTGCTGCTTTTTGATAAGCTAACTTCTCTAAACGTAAAGGAAGTGCCAAACTTTCATCTAGCACTTCCTCAATTTCTTGAAAGTCGATTATAAAATCAAACTTATGTAATTCTAATAATTCTTTTCTTCTAGGTGAACTACTAGCAAGAACAAGCCTTTTCATTATTCTGCCTTTGGTTCCTCTTTAGGTTCCTCTTTAGGTTCCTCTTTTTTGATTGGTTTAGGAAGTAAAGCCTTGCGTGAAACATTTACTTTTCCCTTATCATCAACTTTAGTGACTTTAACTTTAATGATATCACCTAATTTTATCACTTCACCCATTTTTTTAGTTCTTTCATATGCATAATCAGAGATATGCAAAAAACCATCTGTTCCGTCAAACAAATTAATAAAAGCATAATTATCTTCTACTCTTACTACTTTACCATCATAAACTTCGCCAACTTGCGCTTTTTTAACAATTTTTTCAATTAGCTCAACTGCTTTATTGATTGCAGCTTGATCATAATGATAAATAACAACTGTACCATCTTGTTCAATGTCGATCTTAACACCATCAGATTGTTCAATGATTTCATTGATTGTTTTACCCCCCTGACCAATAACCGCTTTGATTTGATCCGGTTCAATCTTCATCATTTGTACTTTTGGTGCATATGGTGATAATTCATCACGTGGTGCTGCAATCGCATCCATCATATTTGCCATAATTTGTTTACGAGCTACTTTAGCTTGAGCTAAAGCCTCTTGTAAAATTTCTTTCGTAATACCATCAATCTTAATATCCATTTGTAATGCACAAATACCCGCATCAGTTCCTGCAACTTTAAAATCCATATCTCCTAAATGATCTTCCATTCCTTGGATATCTGTCAAGATAGTATATGCATCCCCTTTTTTTACTAGTCCCATAGCTACTCCAGCTACTGGTGCCTTAATTGGAACACCGGCTGCCATTAAGGCCATTGTCGAAGCACAGATAGAAGCCTGTGAAGAGGAACCATTAGATTCCAATACTTCAGAAACCACTCTAATTGTATAAGGAAAAGCTTCTTCACTAGGAATCACTTGTGCTAAAGCTCTTTCGCCTAAAGCGCCATGCCCAATTTCACGACGACCTGGAGCACCCATTCGTCCTGTTTCTCCAACTGAATATGGCGGGAAATTATAATGATGCATAAAACGTTTTTGATCTTCTAACCCTAATCCATCTATTTTTTGATGTTCTCCAATTGCACCTAATGTTGCAACCGATAAAACTTGCGTTTCACCACGTGTAAATAACGCTGACCCATGAACTCGAGGTAACAAATCAATTTGCGAATCTAATGGCCTGATTTCATCGATTTTGCGTCCATCCGGTCTTATTTTATCTTCAGTAATTAATCGACGTACTTCATCTTTTTCTAGATCATGTAAAATGATTCCAACTTGTTTCATCACATCAGCTTTTATTTCTTCATTTTCATATTCTCTATTGTCATATTCCTCTGTCACTTGAGCGATTAGATCATCAATTGCTCCATATCTCTCTAATTTACCGGGAATTGAAACTGCTGCAGCCATTTCGGCTTTAGCACGTACTGCAACTTCTTCAACTAAATCATTATTTAATTCAAATAATGGAATTTCAATTTTTTCTTTTCCACAAGCCTCAACTACTTTTTCTTGGAAAGCAATTAATTCTTTGATTTTTTCATGACCAAACAATAATGCTTCCAACATTACCTCTTCACTAACTTCTTTAGCATCAGCTTCAACCATATTGATAGCATCTTTGGTTCCAGCTACCTCTAAATTTATTAAAGAATTCTCTAGCTGTTCTGGTGTTCCGTTAACAATGAATTCACCATCAACCAAACCAACGTTGACCCCTGCAATAGGGCCATTAAAAGGTATATCAGAAACACATAAAGCCAGTGATGCACCTAACATAGCCGCCATTTCTGGAGTTGCATCTTGATCTACAGATAAAACGGTGTTAACACTTTGCACTTCATTTCTAAACCCATCTGCAAATAATGGTCTAATTGGACGGTCAATCATTCGAGCTGTTAATGTCCCATGTTCACTAGGTCGCCCTTCTCTTTTTAAAAATCCACCTGGAATCTTTCCAACTGAATATAATTTTTCTTCATAAGTTACTGTCAATGGAAAAAAGTCAACATTTTTTGGTTCTTTCCCTGCCACAACAGTTGATAAAATAACTGTATCATTATATCTTACCAATACAGCTCCATTAGCCTGCTTAGCTAATTCTCCTACTTCCACACTTAGATTTTTACCATAAAAATCCATACTAAACACTTGTTTATTCATTCTTTCACCTCATCTATTATCCTAGCCATTATAACATATAAATTTGCATTTCAAAACAATTTATTACTTAACTACTGCAAAAGAGATTAAAAAGATGCTATAATATTGATTAGAGGTGATTTTATGAATGAAAATGAATTAAAAAGTTTAGAAGTATACAATGAAAAGTTTAAAGAAGACCCAACTTCCTTCAATGATTTTCAGGCCAATGATTACATTAAACTATTGAAGAAAAGCGACAACAATGAAGAGGCAATTGAGGTTGGAAAGACATTTATGTCATTATGTCCAAATCTTCGCGGATATCTGAATCAATATGGGTATGCACTTTATAATAAGTTCATCAATATTGATGATGAAAAAATTAGAGATAATGAAGATCTTTTCTTTAGTGTCTTAAAAGATATTTTAGCTGTATGCAAACAGGAACGTTATTCTCCAATGGAACCTTCAGTAAATCGTGCTATTAAATATTTACAACGTGAAAAACCTGAAGATCCTAACAAATTAGTTGAAATGCTTGATTTACTTGATCCTAATCTATTAGATGATAAACCATTTACTAATGATGAAGGAAAAGAATTTGAATCTAAAAAAGAACGCTACTATCGATTAAAAGTAAAAGCTCTATACGAGGCCAAACGTTCAAAAGAATGTGTTGATACTGCTAACAATGCACTATCTCTATCTTTAAAATGGCATTTTAATACATTGCAATGGATTAATTATCAAAGAGCGTGTTCATTAGTCGAACTAGAACAATACGATGAAGCTAAAAAAGTATTCTTATCTTTACATAACCGAATCCGTAATGTTAATTTCTACGAAGTTCTTTATAAAACTAATGCTCAAACAGGCAACATTAAAGAAGCAAATGCTTATTTACTATATGAATTTTTTGAAAATGGATATTCAATTAATCATTTAGGAATTTATACACGCTTGATGGAGGCTACACAACGTACTGAAGACCCGATGTTAATTGAAATTGTAGATGCTTTCTTAACAAAATTAACTGCTGAAAATAATCGTGAATATACTCCAGTTGCTGATTATGGTGAAAAATATAACGATCAAACATCAGAAGAATTATATGATGAATTATATGAAAAAGTAATGAATAATTTAGGTAAATATGTAGAACGTGTTGAAGGAACAGTTGTTCATTATAATAATCAGCGTGGTCTTGGGACTATCTCGCGTTATGATGAAGATGGTATTTTCTTTAGACAAGCCGATTATGTTTACGATGAAGATGTTCAACGTCGTGATAAAGTTGAATATACCCCAATTGAAACATTTGACAACAAGAAAAACGAAATTACAAATAAAGCTATTTTAATTATTACTACTGAAGAATATCTGGATTTTGGATATTAAATAATGGTTATTAGGAAACTTCCTAATAACCATTATTTTTGTCTATCTAAAAATTCTTGCATTGCTTTAATACTCTCATTTGAAATCACATGTTCAATTAAACAAGCGTCTTTATCAGCAATTCCTTCGTCTATGTTCAAAACTTCAACAAATAATTGTTTAATTGTTTGATGTTTACCACAGATAAACTCAGCCGTTTCTTTCCCTTTAGGCGTTAGTTTTACATCCGCATACTTTTCATATATAACATAGCCATCTTTAGCCAAAACCACAACTGCATTATTGACACTTGGTTTAGATACACCTAAATGCTTAGCGATATCACTGACTCTAGCTTTTTTTCCATCTAATGAAAGTTCATAAATTAATTCTAAATAGTTTTGCATCGCAATTGACATTTCTTCCATTTGTTCCACCTCATTAAGAATAATCATATCATAATATTACTTCATCAGCAACTTATATGCCCATATGCAATAGGCTTTTATGCATAGTAATAATTGAGGTGAAAAAATGGAATATTTATTATCGTTAAATCCATTTATAATTGTATTAATTGTAGCAACATTTAACTGGTTAATGACCTTCTTTGGAGCATCGTTAGTTCTATTTGTTCGCAAAGCCAGTCAAAAACTCATTTGTATTGCTCTTGGCAGTTCTGCTGGAATTATGGTTGCTGCTTCATTTTTTTCATTATTACTTCCAGCAAAAGACCAGCTTGAAGCTGGAGGTAAACTTGATTTACTAATCATTCCATTTGGTTTTATTTGTGGTGTAGCATTATTGATGTTGATTGATAAACTGCTCCCCCATGAACACATGATGTCACATGAACAAGAAGGAATCAATCCAGGTCGCTTTTCAAAAAACAAGCTATTAATGTTAGCTATGACCTTACACAATATTCCTGAAGGTTTAGCAGTTGGTGTGGCATTTGCAGGATGTCACGATGGAAATTACTTACCAGCTTTAATCTTAGCTCTAGGAATTGGTATCCAAAATTTTCCTGAAGGTACTGCTATTTCTTTACCTATGCATCAATGCGGAAAAAGCCGTTTTATTGCCATGATGTATGGACAATTTTCTGCTATTGTTGAAATCCCAGCAGCATTATTAGGCTTTATTTTTGCCACTCTAGTCAATGGAGTTTTACCATTCGCTCTTTGTTTCGCAGCCGGTGCCATGTTTTTTGTCTGTATTGAAGAATTAATTCCTGAAGCTAATGCAACTGAAGGAATTGATTTGGGAACAATAAGTTTCATGATTGGTTTTGTCATTATGATGTCTTTAGACATTCTTTTATCATAAATACTATTTAAAGTAATTTAATTTGTTTAAATCCTAAACAAAAAATACTTTTTTAGAAATAAAGCTATTTATCCTAATTTTACAAGTTTTATTATATTGACAAATAGAACTTCATAACGTATTATTTTAGGTAACAATCTATTAAACAAAGACAGTGAAGTGAAGTAGTAAATATGACTTAGATATCAGAGATATTGTGGTTGGTGCGAACAATACGTTAAGAAATATTGAATTCATCATGGAGTCGGATACTGATAAGTAGGTAATCATCGGTGGCTAGCCGTTATCGTAGTAAAGTTTTACACTTATGAAGATTATTAATGTGAGTTAATAATAAACTTGGGGTGGTACCGCGACTTTGTCGTCCTCTATCGAGGGCGACTTTTTGTTTAATAATTGAAAATATGGAGGGAATAAATATGAAAAAATTATTAAAGGCATCTTTAACTGTAATGATGGCACTAACTCTAAGTGCCTGTGGGGGAAGTAAGGATGTTAATATTGGCATTGTTCAATACGCAGAACATCCCGCATTAGATAATGCTAAAAAAGGATTTTTGAAAGCATTAGAAGACAATGGCTATGGTGAGGACAATGTTGCATTTGATGACCAAAATGCTCAAGGTGATGGATCAAATTGTACAACCATTGCTGATAAATTTGTTAACGATAACGTTGACTTGATTTTCGCAATTGCTACACCAACTGCTCAAGCAGCAGCAAACAAAACAACAGAAATTCCAATTGTTTTATCAGCTGTAACAGATCCTGCTAGTGCTAAATTAGTAAAAACCAATGAAAAACCTGGCGGAAATGTAACTGGTACAAGTGATTTAACACCGGTTGCTGATCAATTTGATTTGTTACAACAATTACTTCCTGATGCCAAAACAATCGGGATCATGTATTGTAATGCCGAAGATAACTCAATTTTCCAAGCTGACATTGCTAAAGAAGAATGTGCTAAACGTAATTTAACTGTAGTTGATAAATCTGTTACTGATTCTAATCAAATACAACAAGTTACTGAGTCATTAATTGGAAAAGTAGATGCTATTTACATTCCAACTGACAATCTCTTAGCCGAAGGTATGGCAACCGTTGCTCAAGTTGCTAATGAAAACAATTTACCATGTATTGTTGGTGAAAGTGGGATGGTTGAAAATGGGGGATTAGCCACTTATGGTATCGATTATTATAATCTAGGATATCGTGCTGGTCTTCAGGCTGTAAAAATTTTAAAGGGCGAAGCTAAACCTGCTGATATGGCAATTGAATATTTACCTGCTGAAGAATGTGAATTAACAATAAATGAGAAAGTTGCTAAAAAATTAAACATTACAATTCCTGATGATCTTAAATCTAAAGCAAAGATGGTGAATAAGTAATGAGTTTTATCTTAGCTATTCAAGGTGCAGCATCACAAGGAATCCTTTGGGGAATTATGGCTTTAGGGGTCTACATCACTTTTAGATTATTAGATTTTGCCGATTTAACAGTTGATGGTAGTTTTGCCACTGGCGGTGCTGTTTGTGCTGTTGCTATTGTCAATGGAATAAATCCTATTCTTGCTGTTTTATTAGCTATAATTGCTGGATTTGTTGCCGGAGCTATTACTGGTCTATTACACACTAAATGTCAAATACCTGCGATTTTAGCAGGTATCTTGACCCAAATCGGCCTTTATTCAATTAATTTACGAATCATGGGAAAAAGTAATACACCTTTACTTCAAAGTGATACTATCTTCAAAGGTTTATCAAATACTTTCAATCTATCACAAGCATGGATTACTTTAATCATCGGAATAATTTGTGCGATAATCGTTATTTTAATATGTTACTGGTTCTTTGGAACCGAAATTGGTAGTGCTATCCGTGCTACAGGAAATAATGAACATATGGTTCGAGCACTTGGTGCTAATACAAATACAACTAAATTATTAGGTTTAATGATTTCTAATGGTTTAATAGCAATGTCTGGTGCATTAGTAACCCAATCTCAAGGTTATGCCGACATTAAGATGGGAATTGGAGCAATTGTTATTGGTTTAGCTTCAATCGTTATTGGAGAAGTAATACTAGGAAGAAAGCCTGGTTTCATGTTTACTTTAACTGCTATTATTGTTGGTTCAATTTTGTATCGTATTATTGTTGCAGTTGTTTTACAATTGGGTCTAAGTACTGATGATTTAAAACTGTTGACAGCTTTATTAGTAGGTATAGCATTAACTGTACCTGTTATGGTAAGTAAAAGAAAACAAATTGCTACATACAAAAAATTAACAAAGGAGAAAGAGAATGCTTAAATTAGAACATGTAAGTAAAACTTTTAACCTTGGTACTGTTAATGAAAAAAAGGCTCTTCAAGATTTGAACCTTACTATTAATGATGGAGATTTTATTACAATCATCGGTGGAAACGGGGCTGGTAAAAGTACGACTTTAAATATGATTGCTGGGGTTTATCCAATTGACTGTGGATATATTACTATTGACAATCAAGACATCTCGCTCGCCGATGAATATAAACGTGCCAAATTTATTGGACGTGTTTTCCAAGATCCTATGATGGGAACAGCAGCTAATATGGAAATTCAAGAAAATCTGGCTATGGCTTTTCGTCGTGGTAAACGTCGTGGTTTAAGCTGGGGAATCAGCAAAGAAGAAAAAAAACAATATCATGAAGCACTAAAACGTTTAGACTTAGGTTTAGAAACAAGGATGTCAAGTAAAGTTGGTTTGTTATCAGGAGGACAACGTCAAGCTTTAACATTACTGATGGCAACACTTCAAAAACCCAAAATTCTTTTACTTGATGAGCATACTGCAGCATTAGATCCTCGAACCGCTAAAAAAGTTCTTGATTTAACAGAGGAAATCGTCACTGAACAAAAGCTAACTGCTTTAATGGTAACACATAATATGAAAGATGCTATTAATATCGGTAATCGCTTAATTATGATGGACAAGGGCCGTATTATTTATGATGTCAACGGTGAAGAAAAAGCCAAATTAACAGTTGATGATTTACTTAAAAAATTCGAAGAAGCAAGCGGTAGTGAATTTGACAACGATCGCATGCTATTAGGATAGAGCTGATTCCAGCTCTATTTTTTTATTACTAATAAGTGGCCCTTTTCTGGCACACAATAAAAAACATCTTCTATTTTATCTACACCTTGTTTTTTCAACTCTTTTTTTAACCAATTTATATCCCGGTTGAGCAATTTTAAATTATCTTCATCAATTATCCCATCACAGATTAAAGCATCCGGTAATTCTACTACACACTGATCTTTAGGAATAATTGAAAGTGAACCATTTGTTTCTAATAAAGCAAATTCAACTTTAGAAATACTATCAATATCATTAACTCGTAAATGATGTGATAAATCATCAACAGTATATCGTTGCTTTTTCATTATTTCTTGATCCAATTTTCCTTTAAAAATAATGTATGTAGGTCGTCCTTCAAAAATATCGCGAAGTTTTTTTGATTTCATTGTTATCATTGAAACAAGTCGATCTACAACAATCAATGTAACAGTTGCAACCACACCATGATAAAAAGTAAAATCGCTGTTTCCTATCGTATCTGTCATGATCTCGGCAATAATTAAAAATACTACAAAATCAAATACATTTAATTGACTAAATTCTTTTTTACCAAAAATTCTTAACAAGATACTTAAATAAATATAAATGCAAACACTAATTAAAAATACATCGAAGATATTCATATTTCACCAATCCTTAAATATAATATTAGTAAGATAACAAGGAGGAAATATGAAATCATATTTAAAAATATACCTAAAATTCGCTTTATTTATCCTTATCACCTTTACTATTACTAGTCTTATCATGGCCGGAATTATAAGTTTTATTCATTTATCAAATTTTATCTACCATAGTATTATTAATATAATTGCTGGAATCATTATGATTGTATGGGCATTTTGGCTAATCAAAATATTTCAAAATAAAGCAATTATTCACGCTTTACTATGTGGATTGATCTTTGGAATTATCGCATTAATGGTAAATATTGAAGACATTAATCTAATTAATATCCTTTCAAGACCAATCATTTTAATTATCACTACCTTAATTTTACAATTATATACAAAAAAATTAGACGCTTAATATCTTGGCATAATCAATCCGTAATGATAATGTTATTATACAGGTGGCAATCTCTTTAATTACCTCATATACCAATCATCTAGTTAATCAACTTTATATACAAATCCATAGAATATTTCATCTTTCCAAAGATAATTTCCCTTAAAGAATGATTTAAACAGTTCTTACAAAATACTGATTAAATCATTCTTTTTCTATTTCTACTTATTAAAATTGTTTATAAAAAAGAACCTTACTTATTTTGCAGTCTAAATAGTAGGTTCATTTTATAAGTTCTAGTTTTTAAACTCAATGTTAACAATTTTTACATCATAAGGATCTGCAACCCCAACTGTTACAATTTCATTTACTCCATGACCTAAAACAGCTTTTGCTAATGGAGATTCATTTGAAATCTTTCCATTTAAAGGGTCTGTTTCAGTATATCCAACGATTTGGTAACTTTCAGGTTCAGCATCTTTTTCTGATAAATCTAAGATTGTTACAGTAGTACCGGGTTTTACTACTTTTAGATCCATTTGTTCTTCAGAAATAACTTCAGCATTTTGAAGCATATAGTCAATTTCTTTAATTCTTGATTCTAAATGTGCTTGTTTTTCTCTAGCAGCATCGTAGTCAGCATTTTCAGATAAGTCACCTTGAGAACGTGCTAATTGTAATTCTTCAATAACTTTAGGTCTTTCGACATTAATCAAGTTATCTCTTTCTTGTTCTAATTTTTCTACCCCACTTTGGGTTAACAATACTTTTTCGTGTTCCATAATATCACCTCGTAGTCTCTAATATAGCATAATTCTATATAAATATCTAGTCCTAATATCTTCACTAATCAACTATTGAAGATATTTTTGTTAACAATAAATCAATTGCTACAGTGTTGCTGCTTCCTTCGGGAATTATAATATGAGCATATTTTTTCGATGGTTCAACAAATTGTTCGTGCATTGGTCTTACTGTTGTTAAATATTGTGTACATACCGAATCTAGACTCCGCCCTCGTTCTTCAAGATCGCGTCTCAACCGACGAATAAAGCGAATATCTGCATCTGTATCAACATATACTAGAATATCACAGCGTTCTCTAATTCGTACTTCATTTAACACAAATAACCCTTCAAGAATAAAAACATCACGACAATCAACTATTTCTACTATTTTGCTACGATTATGCTGTTCAAAATCATAAGTCGGTTTTTGAATACTTTTCCCTTCTTTTAATAAATCAAGATGTTCAATCAATAAATCCATATCAAAAGCTAAGGGGTGATCATAGTTAGTTAAGACTCTTTTATCCATTGATAAATGTGTTTGATCTTTATAATAGTCATCTAATTTAATAATTCTAATTGTATGGCGTCCTTTAAAACAGTCATAAAGCTCTTGTGCAATAGAGGTTTTTCCTGAAGCACTACCTCCCGCAATACCAATAATAACTGGCTTTTTCATCAAATCACTTTCCTTCCCATATCATCCTTTTGTAATTCAACACTGACCGGTATTTGTAGAATCTCCATTGGATGATTAGCTACTTCAACTTCTTCATTATCAGCATTTATAATTTTTGTTACTGGCACAACAACATTTTCGTGATATGGGCTAAAAAACTCAATTTGATCACCAATTTTAAAATAGTTACGTTGTTCTATTGTAGCTATTTGATTAACTTGATCATAGCTGATTACTCGGGCACAAAATTCTTGTGTAGGATGTTCATCACGTTGATTATATAACTGCTTATCGTTATCCGCCTGATCATCAAAGAAACCAGTGCATAAGGAACGATTAGCCGCTTTTTGTATTTCACGATAATATTTCTCAGTCAATTCAAAATTATCAGGATCATTACAATAATCATCAATTAATTTTCGATAGGTCGAAACAATTGTTGCAATATAATGCAATGACTTCATTCGACCCTCAATTTTAAAAGAATCGACTCCTAGTTCAATCAATTCAGGAATATGATTAATTAATGCCATATCCTTACTTGACATGCTAAAAGGAATTACACCATCTTGATTAATTTTTTGATTACCTTGATATAGATCATAGTACCAGCGACATGATTGTGAACATCCACCCCGATTAGCATCACGACGTGAAAAATAATTAGACAACATGCAACGACCTGAATAATGAATACACATGGCACCATGAATAAAATATTCAATATCTACATCAGTTTTATCTAAAATAGTTTTCAAATCATCGTAACAAACTTCCCGACCAAGCACTACTCGATCCATTTTTAAATTTCGATAAAATTTAATTGCTTTTGTATTTAAAGTTGATAATTGTGTTGAAACATGAACTTCTAATTTTAAATTCAACTTTTTAGCAATTGACATAATATATGGATCAGCCACAATAATCGCTCTAACACCTGCTTGATCAAGAGCCCGCAGATATTCTTCAATCCCATCAAGATTATCTTGATGTAGAATAATATTGCATGTCACATGAACCGCAGCGCCATACTGATCAGCAAAGGTTACTGCCTCTTTAATATCATCAAGTGTAAAATTTGAGGCTCCAGAACGTAATGAAAATTCTTTTCCACCCACAAAAACTGCATCAGCACCATATTGAATGGCAACCTTTAGCTTTTCTAAGTTACCAGCTGGTGCCAATAACTCAGGTTTTTTTATTATTACCCTTTTTCCGTTAATTACTTTACTTACATTTCTCATTTTCTTCCCGCTTTCTTACATCATCAATCTTATAAACAGTTGCATCAAACATAAAGCTATGATGATATTCGATATTTGGATCCAGTTGATAAAGTTGCGATATTAATTCCTTAGCGACTTTTCCGTAAGTTCTATTTCCAACGCTGATTAAAGCATCTTGATATAAATTAACGATTTCTACTAACTTTAATTCATCGACGTATAAAGATTCTATGTAGAGGTAATCAAAATCTTGAAAACTACTCATTATGTCTAAGCCACACATTTGCTGTTTACTCAAAATATGACATCCATATTGATCCTCATAAATATGACAACTATAATTTACACCATTTGCCTGAATCGTCAGATCATCTGATATTCCAATTGGAATATCCTGATTGATTTCCTTAAAATAATTAGTCAATAGCTTTCTTTTTGAATATGCCATATATTCAACACCATGAACTTGAATCATTGTTTTAACATTAACATTTTTAGCAATTATTTTTTTTTCTTCAAGCGGTATCTCCCGTGCCAAAAAAGCACCATTAATACCTTGAGTTCCCAAGTAATTTAAAGTTGCTTGATTAGTATTTAATGTATCTGGATGATAAATCATCTCAAAATCAAAATTATGCTCATTACAAATCTGTAAAACACCAAAATCTTGAAATAAAATTCCATCAACTCCAATGTGACTCAATCTAATTAAATGCTTTTCTAAGAAATCGATATATTTTTCTTCAACTAGTGCATTTACTAAAACCCATACTTTTTTATCACCTAGGACCTTTTTTAAATTGGCGATTTCATCATACTCAAGCGATAATGCTTGACGACATGAAAAATACTTTGCCCCAACGACAAAATATTCAACACCAATATCCACATAATCATAAATAAATTTTTTGCTATTTAAAGATAATACTAACTTCATTGTGCCACCCTTTTTCTTATCACACAAATACCATCACCAACATGATGATATTCAACATCATAAAGTTCGTTATCAAAGATCCAATCTTTAAAACGCTTTATTTTTTTTACCAGTTGTTTTGTATTTCGATTCTTTATATTATCAATATCAAAAATCATACCATGAAAATCTAAATTATCAACAATACAAATACCTTCGTCTGCCACTAAAGGCATATATTTTTCAAAAAACTTTTGATATTGTGCTTTAGCTGCATCAATAAACAAACAATCATATTTTTTAATTTTCAAATGCTCTAAATCAAATGATAAAGCATCACCATGATGAATAATGATTTGACTTTTTAAATTATTTTCTTCAATATTTTTTACAGCTTCTAAATATCGTTCCTCATTTAATTCAATTGTTTCAACCTTAAAATTATTAATATTACTTACCAACATCATTGCTGAATATCCAATCGCACTACCAATCTCTAAACAACAATGACAATTATGATGTTTAAAAATTTCAATCATAAATTCAAGCCCTTCACGCTGCATTACAGGTATATTTCGGGCTAAAGCATCAGCTTCTATTTTTTCATAATATCTCATTTTAATACCATTTATTTTCCTTTACTACTTGTTGATGTTCTTCATATGTTTTTGAATAGATGACTGACCCGTCTTTCAAAGCAAAGAAGAACAAATTATCAGTCTTTTGATAATTCAGACATGCTTCAATAATGTTTGTTGAAACTGTACTGATTGGACCGACTGGTAACCCTTCATACTTATATGTATTATATTTAGAATCGACTGATAAGTGATTATACGTTACTGCTACCGTTTTAATTTGATTTGCATAATTTACAGTTACATCACTTTGCAGACGCATTGGTTTTTCCAAACGATTCATAAAGACACCGGCTATCTTAGCCTGATCTTCTTTTTGGCCAGATGACTCACATTGTACAACTGATGCTAATGATAAAAATTGATGCATCGATACTTTATTACCACTAATCATAAAATTACTGATTTTGTCTTTATAAGTACTTAAATTACGATCCATTTGATCCAGCATCATCTTTGTAACATCTTCAATCGATGTCTTCTTTGAAGTAATTACATATGTTTCTGGACCAAAATACCCTTCTAACGGGAACATAATATCAGCACTCAAAATACTTTCATCCAAAAACCAGTATTTTTCCACTAAAGTTTGCAAATATTCTTTATTTGTCCATTTCTCTAATACCTCGGTACTATCGATTTCTAATCCCTTTGCTACTTGTTGAGCACATTCAGGTATACGGTATCCATCTAATATCGTAATTTTAGCAGCAGATATATAATCCTTATCTCCTTCCAAAATTGTAAGAATCTTCTTTAAATCCATATTTTTATTTAAAACATAAACATTCGCTTTAAAACTATAACTATTAAACTTTGTATAGATACTAGCAACTGTTTTGCTTTTTAATAGACCTGCCTTATCAAGCTGATTTAAGACCGAAGATGTTGATCCAGATATTTCAACTACTACCTCTTCACTTTTAGAAGAAACAGCACCTTGGCCATTGAAATAAAAAAACACTAAAGCTAGTACAACAATCGTTATTCCAGCAATTGCTCCAATAATAATTTTCTGAGTTTTTTTCATATTCTCCTCCGTCTTAACCATTATATGATATTTTTAGCGCTTATTCAACTTATCTACCGATAATAAAACATGCTTCGTCAGTATATTATGCCAAAAAAAGAGATGAATAATCATCTCTAATAAATAGTCTCAAATTTTGTAATGCAAACCGGCTCACTGACTAGATATGAGTATTTGGTTTCAAAAAGCATTCCGCCTCTCTCATCGCGGTATTCATAACTTTCAACTACTCCACCCTTTTGGCAAACTGCAACAATCCAACGATCTTTAAAGATTGCAATATCACGAGCATTTGGTGAAGTATCAACAAAATCTTTATAAGTCAATAAACCTGTTTCTTGATCTACTAAAAATAATGCTAAACTATCATGACCACGATTAGTAACAAAAATACGCTCCTCTTTTTCGCTAAAAAGCATTTGTCCAGCTAAGCTAGGCTCATCATATTCATCTTTTGGATATGTATCGATGGTTTGAATTAATTCAAATTTCAAATCATTATATTTGTAAACACAAATTGTATTAGATAATTCATTTAAAACATACGCTATTGTTCCAGCCTGGTTGAACATAATCTTTTTAGGTCCAGATCCTGGTTCTAAATCAAATGAATGTTCTTCATCCAAAATAATCTCCTTTGCTTCCATTTTAAAGAGCAGTACTTTATCTAATCCTAAGTCAACAACAATTAAACGTTTTCCATCCGGAGTAAAATCGACAAAATGAGGGTGTGGTTGATTTTGACGTTTTGGATCGATACTATGTCCTTCCAATTTATAATTAAAAATAGGTGCAACTAGTTTTTTCTTATCAATTTTTGCCACCATGATCTCACCGTTATAATAATCAACAGCATATAATTTATCTGCTGTTTCATGATCACCATTAGCACAAGCATGCATATATGTTTTACCTTTATCACTAATTCGCGATACTAATGCTAAAATATCAGCAGTTGCTGCATATGAACAAATTCCACCATCACCACTTGTACCTGTTCTATTTTTATATGTAACACACACAAAGCGCCCATAATTAAAGCTATAGACAGGGTCTGAGGGTGTTTTAAAATGCTTTTTATAAAGTATTTCTCCATTTTCAATATCTACTTGAAATGTATAAATACCACGTGTCTGATCATTTCCATATGAATTGACAAAAAATGATTCA
Organism: Erysipelatoclostridium sp. MSK.23.31; assembly: GCF_019125875.1. Classification (NCBI taxonomy): domain Bacteria; kingdom Bacillati; phylum Bacillota; class Erysipelotrichia; order Erysipelotrichales; family Coprobacillaceae; genus Thomasclavelia; species Erysipelatoclostridium sp. MSK.23.31. The sequence goes on from NZ_JAHOCB010000022.1 coordinate 36,495, forward strand.
GTAACTCTTTTTTTTCCAAATAATCCCATTAAAGCCATTTCTATACCACCTTTTCTAGTTTAAGAGAAAAAAGCTAAATAATTTAGCTTTTATTAGTTATCGCAGTTACAGTCTCCATGATTACCGCAACATTCATGTTCTTCATCATTATCATGACAGCATCCATTTCCATGGTTTCCACAACATTCATGACCTTCTTCACTTTCAGCCATAAAACTTTGGAAAACTTCTTCAACCATTTCCCATTCTTCCGGTGTTTCTATAGGGAATAATTGTCCAGCATCATCATAGATTGATGCAAATACACTAGGTTCTTCAACTGTTGTATCATAATACAACACATATTGTTTTCCTAATTCCTCATTATTAAAAGTAAATAATACTTCAAATTCTTTTTCATTACCTTGATCATCGATCACTTGGATTTTATTTGCTTCCATTTAAATTCCTTTCTATTGGGCATCTAAGTAGCCTTGTAAAATCGCTACTGCAGCCATTTTGTCAATTACCTGCTTCCGTTTCTTTCGAGAAACATCAGCAAAGATAAGTTGATCTTGAGCTACTTTAGTTGTAAGTCGCTCATCAATTAAAACAACATTGAGACCCGGTACTTCTTTTTCTAACATTTCTTTAAACATGATTGATATTTGTGCACGCTCACCCAAATCACCATTCATATGTTTAGGTAGCCCAAGTACAACCGTTTTGATCTGATGTTCATTAATTAAAGCAACAACGTGCTTTGCGGCTCTATCATAATCATCATCTCGAAAACGGTAAGTCTCAATTCCATGAGCTAACATGCCTAAAGTATCACTGATTGCAATACCACAGGTTCTTGAACCTAAGTCCAACCCTAATATCCGTTCCATCCTACTTCTCCAAATATGATTTGACTAATTCTTCAATAATTTCATCACGTTCAATTTGCTGGATTATATTTCGAGCATTTTTATGACTTGAAATATAAGCAGGATCATTAGAGATTAAATAACCTGCAATTTGATGTACTGCATTATAGCCTCTTTCATTTAATGCATCAATTACTGTTTTAAGATTTTGACGAATCATCTCACGACGCATATCTTCAGAACTGAATACTTTTGTCTTTGTTAAGTCTTGCATATTATTCGACCTCCTTTAAGGCTTTGCCTATAGAATTATTTTACACCAATTACTTAGAAATTAAAAGAAATTTTTAAGTTCTCCCTTGATGTTGGAAATCTTATCATTAATTGGGCAGCCACCTTGAGCAAAATCCGGCTTTCCACCACCGCGACCATCAACAACTGCATTGATTTTTTTAATAATATCACCAGCTTTATATCCAGTTGCAACATAATTTTTAGTCACCCCGACAAAGTATGAACATTTGTCCTCAAATTGTGTTACTAAAATTACAATTCCTTCTTCAATTTTATCTCTAAAATCAAAGGCAAGTTGTTTCGCTTTAGCAGCATCAATCATTTCTTCTACAAACAACACTTTAACTCCATTGATTTCTTGAATATCATTGGCTTTACTTGCTGCATTTAGCGCATTTAATTGTCCGCTTAATATTTCAATCTCTTTTTTAGTGTTGGAAAGTTCTTCAGTTAATGCAGTAACTTTTGCAACTACTTCTTTACGATTTTTAAGTTTTAAAATATTACTAATAATATCAACCGTTTCTTTTTCTTGAACTAACGCTTGATAAGCAGTCTTTCCAGTAACCGCCTCAATTCGACGCACTCCACTACCAACACTCTCTTCAGCCTCAATTTTAAATAATCCAATATTTGCACTGTTTGAAACATGACATCCACCACATAATTCCATTGAATAATCACCGATTGAAACAACCCGAACCTTATCGCCATACTTCTCATCAAACAACGCCATAGCACCACTATTAATGGCTTCATCTTTAGTCATGTGTGCAATATCCACAGCAACTCCATCAAAAATGACATTATTAACCTGATTCTCAATTAATTTAAGTTGTTCATTTGTTATTTTTTCAAAATGAGTAAAATCAAATCTTAAACGATGATCATCAACATAAGAACCAGCTTGATTAATATGTTTTCCAATAATTTCTTTTAAAGCTGCTTGAAGAATATGAGTAGCACTATGGTTAGCAATAATCTTATTTCGCTTAGCTTTATCAACATCTAAAGTTAAAATATCACCAACTCGAATCGTTCCTGTCTTCAATTTAACGAAATGTAAATGCTGTTGATTTGGTGCTTTTAGCACATTAATTACTTCACCCTGACAATTTTCATTATAAACATACCCAGTATCTGCACATTGACCACCCATCTCAGCATAAAAAGTTGTTGTATCAAAAATGACTTCTCCATAATCATCAATTCGATCTGTTTTAACACCATCTTTAAATAATCCAATAACTACACTATTGATATTTGTTGGATCATATTCAAAATTCGATGGTAAATCAAAGGCCATTAAATCAGGTTTCTGACTTGCCATACTTTCACTATCAGTACGTGCTCCACGCGATCTTTCTTGTTGTACTTTAAGCTCTGCTCTAAAAGCCTCTTCATCAACTTTTAAATCTGATTCTTCAGCAATTTCCAAAGTCAATTCAAAAGGAAAACCATAAGTATCGTATAATTTAAAGGCATCCTTTCCACTAATCACACCATCAGTATTTTTTGCAATAATACTACTTAATAATTTTTCACCATTTGTTAACGTCTTATGAAAAGCTTCTTCCTCTTTTTTTACTAAGTCACTAATATAACTTACTTTTTCTGGTAGATAATCATAGAATTCTTTCATAATTTCGCTTACAACATCAACTAAATCATACATAAACGCTTTTTCGATTCCAATTTGCTTGCCATAACGAACAGCTCTTCTTAAAATTCTCCTCAAAACATATCCACGACCTGCATTATCAAATAATGCTCCATCAGCAAGTGCAAATGTTACAGTCCGGATATGATCAGCAATAACTCGATAAGCCATCTTATTTTCTTGATATGAAACATTGGCTAATTTTTCTACTTCATGGATAATTGGTAAGAAAAAATCAGTATCAAAATTTGTTTCTCCGCCTTGGATAATACTAGTAATTCTTTCTAATCCCATCCCAGTATCGATATTTTTTTGTGGCAACTCTTTATAATCTTCACGAGCTACTCCTTCTTGTGAGTTATATTGTGAAAATACTAAATTCCAAATTTCAATATATCGATCATTTTCTAATTCTTCATAAAACAACTTTGTTCCTAAACCATCAGGATCATATTTTTCCCCACGATCATAAAAAATCTCTGAATCGGGTCCACATGGTCCCTCGCCAATTTCCCAAAAGTTACCTGGTGTTTTTAACATATGATCAACAGCAACACCTTTGACATTAACCCAATAGTCATAAGCTTCCTCATCATGATCATGAACTGTAATATATAATTTATCTTTTTCAAAAGCAAACCATTTTTCATCAGTTAATAATTCCCACGCAAAATCAATTGCATCTTTTTTAAAATAATCACCAATTGAGAAGTTCCCTAACATTTCAAAAAATGTATGATGACGAGCTGTTTTTCCAACGTTTTCAATATCATTAGTACGAATTGACTTTTGAGCATTTGTAATTCGTGGATTATCTGGAGTTATTGTTCCATCAAAATATTTTTTAATTGCTGCTACTCCAGCATTGATCCATAGTAAAGTTGGATCGTCATTAGGAATTAATGAGTGGCTAGGTTCAACTTTATGACCTTTGCTTTCAAAAAAATCCAAAAACATTTTTCTAACTTGATTTCCTGTTAATTGTTTCATCTTGTTCTCCTTTACAATATAAAAAGTCGCCCTATTGCTAGGAACGACTTTAATCGCGGTACCATCCTAGTTCATGAAAACTCATGCCCTTACTTGACTGGTAACGTAGCCTACACGGTAATCTTTAATTACTCTCCAAAGTAGCTTTCCTATAAAATGATAAGTATTTTCACCAGCCATACTTTCTCTGAAAGATCTATTTTATAGTACTTTTCTTTTTCAACGATTTACCAAATTATAAACTATCCAATTATATTTTTCAAGACTATTAATTTATATCTTTACATCTTTGCTTTGAGTTCATACATCATATCTTCAACACACTCACATTCACTCAACAAAATCATTAGTGATGCAACTGTTAATCCAATTAGTATTTTGCTTCTTGTCATCATATATCTCACCTCAGTATAGTTTACCTTTATTCAAGAAAATCATACACATTTAAGGTTTCAATTGTTTTAAAACGACTTTTTAAGCTTGTTTTTCGACGACTGTCTTGATAATTTGCTAAACCATGCATAAAAGCTTTAGAGCTTCCTAAAATAAAGAGAGACTGTTTTGCTCTTGTAATCGCTGTATATAATAGATTACGCCGTAGCATAATATAATAATCAGACAAGACCGCCATAATAACGATTTTAAATTCATTTCCCTGCGATTTATGAATCGACATACAATAAGCATGAGTAATTGTGTTAAAAGTATTACTTGTATATTCAACAAAATTACCATCAAAATCAACAATCAGTGTATCTTGCAAATATTCAAAATTATCTTTTCGACATATTTCAACAAGCGTTCCAATATCACCATTAAAAACATCATCATCAGGTCGATTTTTTAACTGCAAAATTTTGTCACCTACACGATATTCCTTGCGGCCAATTTGATATGAATCATTAAATTCATCAATCGGATTAAAAACATCTTGTAAAGCATCATTCAAAGCATCGATTCCAGCCACTCCCTGATACATTGGTACTAGTACTTGAATATCATTTGTGTCATAACCTTCGTCAATTGCTTTTTTTACTATTATCTTAACATTTTTTACGACATCATAGTTTATGCAAGGAAAAAAGTTTATATCCCGATATTGCTCAAAAAGATCCATATTTTCAATTTCATTATGAATAATATGATGAGCCAATTGAATAATTCCTGAATCCTTAGCTTGTCTGAAGATTTCATCTAGCTCAATCGTTTTCACTCCAGCTTCCATCAAATCCTGTAATATATTTCCAGGTGCAACCGAAGGCAATTGATGGTAATCACCGATAAATAATACTTTATTGATTCCTCGACCCGCCTCAAAAAGTTTACTCAACAATAAACAATCGACCATTGAAAACTCATCAATGATCAAAACATCTAAATCTAATGGATTGCTTTTATTCATAGCAAATGTGTTACTATGAAGATCCCATTTTAATAGGCGATGAATCGTACAAGCATAAATTCCAGTTAATTCTGTCAATCGTTTTGCAGCCCGACCAGTTGGCGCAACTAAACCAATTCGATCATCTGGGTACAATACCGAATACACTTTTAAAAGTGCTTGAACAATTGTCGTTTTCCCAGTTCCAGGTCCGCCTGTCAAAATCATGCAAGAAGACTTTAAAAAATAATTTAGGGCTTCTTTCTGCTTGGCAGCATAACATATACCTTGAGTCTTTTCATAATTTGTCAACAATCGTTCTACTTCTTTTTCATCAAAAAGTTCATCGGGTTTATTTATCCGTATTTTTAAATATTCAGCTATATTTTTTTCAGCCTCATCCATTTCAAAATAATAATACTTATCACCACGTTGAATAATCAATCCTTCATCAATCAATTCATCAAGATATTCATTAAACGATACTTCTTCAATATTATATATTATTTTAGAAAACATTATTTTGATTTCATCAAGGTAACAGTATGTACTCCCAGTATTAAACCCATATTGCTTAATACTGTAAATAATCCCAGCTTTAATTCGATTAGGATTATCAAGTGTCCCACCTGTTTTTAAAGCTAACTCATCAGCTGTTTTAAATCCAATCCCATCAATATCCTCTACTAGTTGGTACGGATTGTTTTGAAGTATTTCTAATGTTTTTTCTTGATAATATGCTTGAATCAAGCCCAAGTTTTTCAGACTGATACCATGTCCCATAAAAAACTGCATTACTTCTTGATCATAATCACCATTAGTCAATGCTTCATAAATTATTTCCCGCCGTTTTTCAGTCATTCCTCTAACCAAATCTAAATTATGTTTATCTTCTTTAATCTTTTCAAGACACTCTTCACCAAGTGTATTTACTATTTGTGTTGCCAAAGCTTTACCAATCCCCTTAAATAGCGGACTAGATAAATATTTAATAATTTCTTCACTTTCTTTTGCATAAATGATACGATATTCTGATAATTTAAACTGTTTACCATATTTAGGATGAATTTCGTAATCACCAATAAAAGCATATTTTTCATAATCATTAAAATTATTCATATAACCATTCATTGTGATCAACTTATCTTCCTGCTCAACTTCAATTAAAGCAACGATATAATTAGAAGATTCGCTATAAAAACGAATCTTCTTAATATAACCTGTATATTCAATCATTATAAATACTTGATTGGCTGCCCATCTTTATAGACAGTTTCAATCGTTCCACCACCAAGACAAATATCACCATCGTAAAAGACTGCAGCTTGGCCTGGAGTCACCGCTTTTATTGGTTTATCAAAAGTTAAGTAAACAGTATCTTCATCAATAAATTCAAGTTGAATTGGATTATCTGGCTGACGATATCTAAACTTAGCGTTACATGCAATTTTATCTATTGGTTTAGTTGAAGCAATCCAGTTCACATCAGTAATCAGAGCCCCGGTTGAATATAACCAATCTTTTTGATCTCCTTGACAAATATATAACACATTTTTATCATAGTCTTTCCCAACGACAAACCATGCATCACCTGGACCACCAATCCCTAATCCTTTACGCTGACCAATAGTATAGTACATGATTCCTGAATGATCACCAATCACGTTCCCAGTTTCTATATCAACCATTTTTCCAGCTTGAGCTGGAATATAATTTTGTAAAAACTCTTTAAAATCACGTTCTCCGATAAAACAAATTCCGGTACTGTCTTTTTTATCTGCTACTGGTAAGTTCAATTCTCTAGCGATTCGACGAACTTCTGTTTTATCTATTTCACCTAAAGGAAATAATGAGTTTTGTAGCTGTTGTTGATTTAATTGACATAGAAAGTATGTTTGATCCTTATTATTATCAAGGCCTTTTAACATCACCGAATCTGCTCCTTGATAATGTTTAACTTGGGCATAGTGACCTGTAGCAATATAATCTGCATTTAAAGTTTTAGCAAAATCTAAAAAAGCTTTAAATTTAATATGCTTATTACATAATATATCGGGGTTAGGTGTTCTACCTTTTCGATATTCATCTAAAAAGTATGTAAATACATGATCCCAATACTCTTTGATAAAATCCACCCTTTTAATAGGAATCCCAAGACATTCAGCTACAGCCTTGGCATCATTATAATCTTCTTCTTGTGGACAGATATCATTATCATTAGTAGGATTACCTAAAATATCATTATTTAACTGGCTATCCCAATTACGCATAAACACACCAATAACATCATATCCTTGTTCTTTTAACAAATAAGCAGCAACTGCTGAATCGACACCACCACTTAATCCTAATACTACTCTTTTTGACATTCTCGTCACCTCACCGTACTATAATACCATTATTCGATTTAAAAAACTACTACTTTAAATCAAAAAAAAAGGATGAAATATCCTTTCTTAACCTAATCTTGACATTGGTAACATTGCTGCTCCGATTGCTCCACAATCTTCTAATTTTGTTCCTAATAACGGAATATATCCGCGCATTCCTACATGAATTTTTGAGTTAAATTGTTCTACTAAGCGATCATAGAAATATTCACGAGATTTCATTACACCACCACCAATTACAAAACAGTGCGGATCAACAGTGTGAGCAATATTAGCAAACATTGTTGCTAATTCTGAAATACATTCATCAACTATACTTTGTGCTTTTAAATCACCTTCGCTAGCCAATCTAAAAACATCTCCAGCATGATTTACTCTATCTTCTCCTAAAAGTTCTTTACCTTTACGAGTAATTGCAGTACCACTAGTTTCTCCCTCAGCAGCCCCTGGATTTAAACCTCCGAATTTATAACCATTGTTTTTAACAATAATATTCCCAATTTCTCCAGCATGTCCTCGACCACCAGAAACTAATTTACCATCAACAATAAAGGCTCCCCCAATTCCTGTTGAAATAGTCACATAATAACATGTCGGATAATCTTTTCCAGCACCTAATAAAGCTTCTGCTAATCCAGCAACATTTGCATCGTTATCAATAAAAGTTGGTAAATTAAAACGATCTGCTAATTTATCACAAATTGGATAATTTTCGAATCCAGGTAAATTTGTTGCCATGATCATTGTACCTTTTACTGTGTCAACAGGTCCAGGTACTCCAATACCAATTCCACTTACACCTTGTAAACCACCACAAATTGATGTATCTAAACTTTCAATTTGACGAATGATTTTAGCACATACATAGTCAGGACCATTTTCTCTTTCAGTATTATCTTTTACTTCACTATAAGTTTTACCATTTTCATCCACCAGCAAAGTACGAACATTAGTCCCACCTAAATCAATTCCAATATAGTATTTCATATCTTTCCTCCTATAATCTATGTAAATAATTATACAATAAACAACTCTTTATTTAAAGGTGTCTATAACAAACTTTTCTCTATTTTTTCAAACAAAGCCGGCACAGGGCAAATTATCTCTTTATCTTGAAGATAATTTAGTACACCAAAGGTTTTTACAAATTTTATTTTATAAGCATGCAGCAATTGATTATTTAAACCAAAAGTCTTCTTAATATATTTATTCAGTTCAAAATCTCCATATTTACGATCACCAATAATTGGGTGTTCAATACTTGATAAATGTACTCTGATCTGGTGCATCCGTCCAGTTATTAATGTAACCTCAACAAGACTATAATCACAATTATATTTTAACGGCCTAACAATCGTTTCCATCGTTAAAGCCCCAGGATAGTCTTTCTTTACTAATTTAACTTGAGCCTGATTCTCTAACTTGACCATATATCCGTGTAAATTTCGCTGATGACTCAATTGTCCGCGACAGATCGTTAAATATTTTTTTTCAATGCAATGACGTTGCTTTATCATTTCATTGAGATTTTGCAAAGCTGCCAAAGTTTTACCAAAAATTACAATTCCACTAGTATTCCTGTCTAAACGATGAACTGGTCCTGGCATAAAAGTATTTTCTCGACTTAGATCTAGTTCATTTTTTGAAGCAAGATAACTTAAAACCTGATTTGTTAAAGTATTAATGCTTTCATTTGCATCCTCATGAACTAAAAGCCCTGCTGGTTTAAAAACAATCAATACATGTTTATCTTCATAAAGAACACTAAACGTTCTATTAACTTCATAGATACTTTTGGTTTCTGTAAATTCTTTGAATTTATCATCATATAAAAACATTTCGACCTCATCATCTAATGATAAAATATATTTTTCATCCACTTTTTTCCCATTTACTTTGATATCTTTTTTTCGAAACATTTTATATATAAAATTATTTGGAGCATTAACTAGTAACTTTTTTAAATATTTATCAATTCTTTGATTAGCATCATTTTCTGTTATTTTTAATTTTTTCATTATATCACCTTGAAACATTATAACAAAATTTGCTAAAAACGCCTAATACTTTTATTGTAACCCTTTACATTTTATGAAACTGATGCTATAATTGATTTTGTTAAGTGAAGTATTTCGCTTTACATACCCCCTATTATCACCCTTACGTGAAATAATAGAAAAAAGTATGCACCCCCGCATACTTTTTTTGTTATACTTTTAATGAGGTGAAACTAATGGAAAAGAAAATATCATCAGAAATAATCTATGATGGAAAAATTATCACTGTTTATAAAGACAAAGTAGAATGTGAAAATGGGAATCTCGCAACTCGAGAAGTAGTTCGACACCACGGCGGAGTTGGCGTTCTTGCTATTGTTGATGGCAAAATTTTATTAGTAAAGCAATATCGGTATCCTAATGCTGTAGATACTTTAGAAATTCCTGCGGGTAAATTAGAATTAAATGAAGATACTGCTATATGCGCTTTACGAGAATTAGAAGAAGAAACTGGCTACAGTGCTAAAAAGATAAGTTTAATTTCTAAGTTTTTACCAACTCCTGGTTATAGTGATGAATGGCTTTATGTATACGAAGCTCATGATGTTTACAAAGTCGAAAATCCTTTAGAGTGTGATGAAGATGAAGTAATTGAATTAATTAAAATGGATATTGATACCGCTTATCACAAAGTAGTTAATGGCGAAATCTTTGATTCTAAAACAATGATTGCAATTTTGCATGCTTATATTAATAAAAACAAATCATAATGATTTGTTTTTATAAAAAAAGTTTCACCAAAGTGAAACTAAACAATCTAATTGGCGGTCTGGACGGGACTCGAACCCGCGACCTCCGCCGTGACAGGGCGGCATTCTAACCAACTGAACTACCAGACCAATATAATGGCGGAGACAGAGGGATTTGAACCCTCGCGCCAGTTTCCCGACCTACACCCTTAGCAGGGGCGCCTCTTCAGCCTCTTGAGTATGTCTCCGTCTGTTGCTTAAACATAATATCATATGTAAAAAGTTTTTGCAATAATTTTAGCCAACTTTTTTCTATAAAAACTTACTCTACCTGATAAAAAAGCAAATTATTTCGTTTAAATCAGTCTTATTTAAAAAATAATTTTTTTATTTTTTTAAAGGAGCAGACCCTTGCTCCTTTTATCACACTAAAATAACATAACAATTATTCCAACACTAATTCCCAAAACAATTGCAAAAGTAACATCGCTCAAATAATGGACAAACAAATACAATCTTGAAAAAGCCATTAATGCAGCAAAAATCATGCAAATAAAGCCGACTCTAGGAAAAAAGAAACATACAGTCGTTGCGCATGCAAAGCTTGAAGTAGTATGTCCTGAAGGAAATGAATAATCACTCGGAACTGGAATCAACATTTCAACATCATGATATGTATGACATGGTCGCTTACGCCTTACAATCGACTTAATTGTCACTTGACCGATGACTGTTGCTAATATTAGCGCTGCCAGCATTTTTTGAGAAAGCAGCTGTGTTTTATCATTAAGACTTAAAAGTAAAATTAAAACAAGCCAAATCATTCCAAAATCACCAATTCCAGCAATAAACTTCATCGCACCACTAAAAAAACGATGATGATAAAACTGCGGGAAAAAGTGCGATGTTTTAACATCTATTTCTTTAATCTTCTGCAAAATTCGCATCATCTTCCTCCGCTTCTGTAATTAATAAATAAATCATTTTAACTATATAGACTATTATTACATTAAAAATAATGAACAATACTAATTTTACTGCCATTGTCGATAATAAACCATTACCCGCAATTAAACTAGAATAATCAGGAATAAAACTTAGTAGAGCATTTAAGCTGTTAAAAATAACCGCATATATGGATAAAACTAGATTAACATAAAAATCAATAATGCTTTTAATTATTCCAGCAACAATACCTGGTCCCTGAATAAAATCTTCAAAACCGATAAAAATTATTAATCCTAAAAATGATATCAGTCCCACCACGATAACAGTATAGACAAAATTAATAAAATAAGACAATAGTCCCCGTTTTTCTAATAATATTTCATCATTTGACTTTTCAAATAATTCTCCCTCTTCCAACTTAGTTCCAGAATTACCATTAATAATATCCATCAATTCATTAACGCGTTCAGGATCACATCCTATCGCTGTTCTTGTTTTTGAAAATTCATCATCCTGATATAAATTCTCTCTTTTAAAAACAGTATCGGCAATTTCGTTGTCAGTTTCTGAAACTTCTTCTGACTCTAAAACCTCTTCAATTGACTTTTCCAAAGTTGCAATACTTTGGGGATTAGAAAAATGTTCATCATCCACTGGCGCTACAATAACATCTTCATCTTCAAATAACGATGTATTGACGGTATCAGCTTCACGATTTGCAATTTCTCCCAAAAAATAATGATATGTATTGCGAACTAGTTCAATCAACTGCTGATCATTTTGATACTCTTCAAGCAGCTTAGCGTATGTTTTATCTAGTGTTTCAATATCCATATCACTAGACATCCCTAATAACGGCGAAAATATTTCCATTGTATCGTAACGTGCAAAAAGAAAAATATTAATAATTTCTAAATTATTTCTTGCAATTTTAAATACCCTTGGACCAATCGATTCTTGTACCAAGCATAAATCACTTAGATAAATTACATTGATTAAACATTGATTAGCTGCATAAAGAAGATTTGGATAGTTTGCAATTACAATTGCCTCACTTGGTTTGCAGTTCATTTGTTCAAGAGTTGTTTTTAAAACAGCAGTATCTGGTAATGGTAGATTATCGCTATCGCCGCCAATAACAAAATCAACTTTGTCATACAATCTTGTTAATTGTAAATATTGAATTGCACGTTTTGTTTTATGAGTTGAAACCACAGCAATTTTAATCTCTTTTTGTTTAAAAAATTGTAACAGTTCATCCGTTCCCTCTTTTTTTATTGTCTCAGGCTTTAACTTTGCATACTCGTATAAATCACGTTCAATCAACTTATTAATATCATCGGGATTAATATCTTTAGAAATTGGAAAATCGTTATACATTGTTTTCATATTTCCAAGGGCTTCCTCGAAAATATCTTTAGTTAATTCAAAATTGTGAGTTTTACAAATCCTTTTAAAATAATTAAATCTAAGCCGATTTAGATCTAATAATCCTCCATCCAATGATAAAATAACTACTTTTATATTGTTAATAGTTTGTTTGTAGAACATTGCCAGATCACTCCATTCACCTAGTAATTATAGCATAGCTAATGTCATTTTTCATTAAATTTAACTTGCTTTTATGTTTAAATAGGTGTATTATAATATCTGTCCTCTCTCCTTAGCTCAGTTGGTAGAGCAACAGACTCTTAATCTGTGGGTCCACGGTTCGAGACCGTGAGGGGAGACCATTAATAAATTTCCGTAATTCTTATTTATATAAGTTTTACGGTTTTTTTATTATAAAATCATAACCACGCCTAAAAGACGTGGTATGCACCCGCCCTGTAAGGGCATGCTGTTGCGCTAGTCATTCGACCACTGAACGCCTTGACAGCCGCAACGTCATTTGCTCACTGACCCTCAAAGGGTCTTTTACTTTTTTTCTTTTTCTTGTACCCTTCACTGGTTCTCCTGTGAACGGGTCAATAAATTCTTCCATACTCATTTGATCACTCAACTTATCTTCCGCTAACTGATTTTGAATATATTCTCTCACTGTCTTCTCGTTCTTTCCTACTGTATCTACAAAATAGCCTCTTGCCCAAAATTTTCGATTTCTATATTTATATTCCATACTTGCATGACGATCAAATATCATAAGCGTTGACTTGCTTTTCAGGTATCCCATGAACTCCGCCACAGAATACTTTGGTGGTATTTCTAATAGAAGGTGAATATGATCAGGACATAACTCTCCTTCTATCAGCTCTACTCCCGGTTTTCTTTCAATTAAGGTCTTTATAATTAATCTTATATCATGTCTTAATTTATTGTATATTGCCATCCTTCTAAATTTTGGTACTATTACAATATGATATTTACATCTATATGATGTATGTGATAAACTTTTTGTGTCTTTCATAGACTAACCTCCTCGTTATTTTATTTGCAGCTGCCAGGCTACAATTATTATATCACGAGGAGGTTTTTTACCCAGACGCTAAAGCTTTATTGTTACCACGCGCATAGCACGTGGTTTTTGTTTCACAATAAAAAACACTATGTCATGCATAGTGTTTAAAACATCGTCGCCATTAACAATACTGCGATTAGATTTTTTGCAGCATGTAAAATGATCGGAGCTATAATTGTTTGACGTTTTTCATATACGATTGAAAAAGATAAACCTGCCATCATATATGGAATCAATTTAATCCATTCACTCATATCACCAGCTAAAATATAGCTGTAAACATGTAACAAGCCAAATAGGAATGCTGAAATCAAATGAGCCCAAACCATATTTTTTTGTCGTAAACTGTTGAAAATCAGACCTCTAAATAACAACTCTTCAATAAATGGTGCAATAATTACTGATTGAAAAAACATTAATAGAAAATTAGATTGCACAAGAGTTTCCACTAATGTCTGGTTAGCTGCTTCGCCTGATTGAGGGGCTACAAGATTGACAATCAGTTCCCCTGCAATTGAAAATAAATATGCTAAACCAATCCCGATCGTAAGCACCCATATTATATTTTCCAAAAAGTCTTTTTTAAAAACAAGCCAGTTTTCTTTAATAAAACCCTTAAACACAATAATCAAAGGAATAGCAGTTGCAATTCCGATGAATAAATTAAAAAATGCATTTAAACTATTAGTTGAAAAATCATTAGCTATATATACTGTATATAGCTTCAAAAAATAATTAATTACAATTGGTGCAAAATAAAGATACCAGGGAAAAATCAATATGACCCCTATCGCCTTTTGCCTACTATTTAATTTAATTTTTTTTATCAAATTCAAATTAACACCTCGTTAAATATTATTTTTATCTTCTAAATCAATTTCTTCAAAAAATACCGCTAAACTAGTATTTAGTTCAGCACCAAACAAATAAGTAGTCAAAGCCGCCACGATAATATTCAAAATTAATGGAATCGGTAAAATCATCTCAACAACAGCAGAAAGTACTAATACTAAGATAGCCCATCCTAAATATGACAAATACAGCATAAATAAAGTTCGTTTATGTCCTTTCATTAAACGAGCTGATTCACTCATTGCCTTGGCACCGCGTATATTATATTTTTCTAATACAAAAGGTGTTAAAGCAAATACCAAACTATAAATAAACGCTACAATTGCAATAATGATGATACCAATAAAAAAGATTACTCCTAGTGTTCCTAATGCTTCAATTACAGTTGGATCATTTAAATATGCACTTACATTAGTAGAGTATACAGCAGCTTGCTCAATAATTGCTCCTAATTGAGAAAAAACATTACTGTCTACTGTAAATCTAGCAATTACGAATATGATTAATCCAAGCAGCATCATAATCACCAATAATAATATTTCTCTAATAAAATATGTGCCAAATAAATCTTTAAAACGTCTTAATCCGACTACCCCATCTTGTTCAATAGTGACCTCATCACCTTGTTCATTGACTGTTTTTAATGCAGTTACCACATTCCCATGACCAAAGGGCAACATTATAATAGTTACAATCAATGAAAGAAATGGTATCACCCCGCCAATTTCTGAACCAATATAATTAGCCAAAGTTGTTATTACACTAATAAACACAAATACTGTAACTATATTATTACGATTAACTAAAACACTTTTAGCCTTTAATTTAATATCACGAACATTCATCTTTCCTCTACCTCCATGGGGCTATTATAGCAAATATCTGACTCAAAAGGAAACTATTTAATATCCAAGCTTGTCTTAATTGCTTGATTGATCAGATTCATTACTTGGCTATCAATCATTCCAACTTTTTCTTTAATTCGCTGTTTATCAATCGTTCTAATTTGTTCTAGTAAAACTACACTCTTTTTTTCCAATGAACTGCAATCAACCATCACATGGGTTGGTAACGGATTTTTTGTTAATCGTGAAGAAATTGGCGCAATAATCACTGTTGTCGAATATCGATTGCCCTTATTATTTTGTAAAACAATCACAGGTCGATATCCTCCTTGTTCACTCCCCACTACCGGAGATAAATCAGCATAATAAATTTCCCCTCTATGTATCATATCTACAACTCCTTTAGTGCAGTATATGAATTAGAACTTTTTTTATTCTATGAAAATCTTTTTACTAATCGGATAATTATGATATGATATTTGCGTGGAGGTAAAAAGATGATAACAGCAGTAATTTTTGATATGGATGGTTTAATGATTGATAGTGAGAGAGTTACATTCGAGGGATATAAGCATGTATTAGCTAAACATAATTTAACATTGTCATTAGAAGCCTATAAAACTCTTTTAGGAAAGCCTGTTAAAGCAGTCTATGAGCTTTTCCATAAAGATTATGGCGACGATTTTGATGTTGAGGAAACAATTAAAGCAGTTCATCAATATATGGCTGACTTATTTGAAAATGAAGGGGTTCCTTTAAAAGAAGGATTAATTGAGTTACTAAAGTATTTAAAAGAAAACGACTATAAAACAATTGTTGCAACCAGTTCACAGCGTCATCGTGTTGATCATATTTTAGAATTATCTGGTTTACAAAAATATTTTGATGATTCCATTTGTGGTGACGAAGTAACAAAAGGAAAACCTGATCCTGAAGTATTTTTAAAATCATGCCAAAAATTAGGAATTACGCCCGATGAAGCTCTGGTTCTCGAAGATTCTGAATCCGGAATTAACGCTGCCTATAGTGCAGGCATTAAAGTAATTTGTATTCCTGATTTAAAATACCCTGATCATAAGTTTGCGATAATGACTAATAAGATCATGGACAATTTATCAAATGTCCGTGATTATTTGGCGAATGAAAATCATTAAATAAACACCAAGAATTAATTCTTGGTGTTTATTAATTTATCGATAAACATAACAATTCTTTGTGTATTATGACCATCTTGATATTTAAAAAACATATCTCTAAATGCCTTAATATCATATTTTTTATTACCTTGCAAGGCTGCAATAACTTGCGTTTCATTATAACAGATTGCTCCGGGCATGACCCTTCGATAATCCACAAAACATCCTAATGTTTCAATATATTCATCTAAATCCGGAACAAAAAAACACATTGGTTTATTTAATAAGGAATAATCAAAGATAATTGATGAGAAATCAGAAATCAAGACATCACAAACTGCGAATAAATCATGAGTATTTTCATGATTCATATTAATCACTCTAGAATCGTCTGATAGCGTAGTTTTCAATAACAATGGGTGAAATTTAAAGATTATTACGTATTCTTCTCCCAGTGCATTTAAAACTGCTTGAGCATCAAAGTCAACTGTTTTAAAACCCTGATAAATATTTCCTCTAAAAGTCGGTGCATATAAAATAACCTTTTTTCCTTTTAGAATCGGATATCTACTATACATACGTGCTTTCGCTTGTGTTAAATAATATGGATCAACAAGATGATCCACACGTGGCATTCCTGTAATAATAACGCCCTGCTCGGAAACGTTGAAAGCTTCTTGATAAGGCTGCTTCCAATAATCACTATTTGCAATCACATAGTCATAATTTTTAATAGGATATTCACGTTTGATAGCATTTCCAAACTTTTTGATTGCTCCAGTCGCATGCCATACCTGAATAACTTTAACGCCAGGTCGTTTAAAATTACTAATTACATAGTTATTGTCTGTAATCAAAACAACTTTAGAAGTATTAATTACATAAATTTGCTTAATACAGTTTAACATATACAAAAAATTGTTAATTAAACTTTTTTTATTATAATTTATTAATACCATTTTTAAACTATATTTGTTTTCTTTTTTTAACTCCTGATAAATAAGTTCAAGATCACTTTCAAGTTGATTCGACTCTAATGAAATAAAGGCTATTTGTCCTTGCTTGATTGAACATCTTAAAACAAATATATTGGCTATTTTTAAGATAATATTAATAATAATTTTCTTTATTCCCATCTCATCACCTACTTTAATAAAATTTCAATAACCCGTTTACTCGCATTGCCATCTTCATGATTATTAAACTGTTCATTAAATATTTGCAATCGATTATAGTCAAATTTTTCAGAGAAAATTTTTTGGATCAATTCATCCTCACTTTCAATAACATCGCCTGGTAAATCATGATAAATATCTAAATAAAAGCCTCTTAACTCATCACGATAAGTGTCTAAATCATACATAAAAAAATAAATTGGTCGTTTTAATATTGCATAATCAAAAAATACACTTGAATAATCTGTAACTAAGACATCGGCAATTAAATACAAGCTGCTAATATCTTCTTTAGGATCAATGTAGTAGACAAATTCTTTAACTGCCTCTAAATCAAAATCATTTACAATTAAATAATGGGGTTTAAAAATAACAATATAATCTGTACCTAGAATTTTTTGCCACTTTTTAAAGTCAACTTCTAATTTAAATGTATACCCTTTTAAATTATATGAATTGTCACGCCAAGTTGGCGCATATAAAATTATCTTCTTACCCTCAGGTAAATTTAATTTATCTTTTATTTTTTTTATATCATCAGAATTATAATTTGATAAAATATCATTTCGTGGATATCCCGTTTCAATCAAGCGCTCTCTCTCAATCGCAAAAGCACTTTGAAAGACTTCAGTTGTAAAAGCACTAGGACTAATCATATAATTATACTTACTTACATCATTATCGTAGGTTGAACGCATTTCTTCAACGCTCATTTCACTACGATAAAAGGTTGTTCCTTCTGGAACTTCAATATCATGTGCTAATTTTTTTAATGGTGTCCCATGCCATGTTTGTAAATAAACTTGGCTATCTTTTTTCAAAACATATTTTGGGAGCTTACAATTAGCAATCCAATATTTACTACGCGCTAGATAGAAAAAATAAGCAATACTAAAATACTCAATAATTCTAGCATTTTCAATTTTTAATTTTTTTTGTTTATGATTTTTTATTGCATAAATGCAACGATAATCAGCATATTGTGAATGTTTTGAAAGATATTGGTGAATTGCCATTGGATTATCAGAATAACCGCGACCATGAAAAGAAATAAAAAGAATTGTTTTTTCCTGACAAGGAATAAATCGATATACGAATCGATATAAAATTCTGATTAACTTACCGAGTAGTTTCTTTAATATTTTCATTTACTTTCCTCCCATAAAAATAAGGGGTAAACCCCTTATTTAAAAACTGCTTCAACAACTCGCATAGCAGCATTCCCATCTTCCCATGAACAAAAACGTTCATAAAATTGTTCATAACGTTGTTGATATTCTTGATTCAAACTATTCAGATTCTTGATTTTATCAATAACTTCTTCAGTAGTATAAACCAATGGTCCTGGTAATTCTGTTTCCATATCAATATAAAAACCTCTTAATACATCACGATATTTATCTAAATCATACGTATAGAATAACATCGGCCTTTTTAAATTAGCATAGTCAAAAAACACACTAGAATAATCCGTAATACAAATATCACTAATTAAATAAATTTCTGTAATATCATCATACTTACTCAAATTATACGCAAACTCTTCTAGTCCCGTAACATCTAATGCATCAGCAATATAATGATGTGTTCTTAACAATACAACATATTCATCACCAAGCTGCTGCTTTAATAAATCTAAATCTAATTTCAATTTAAACTTATATTTACCATTTCCATAATACTCATCATCACGCCATGTCGGAGCATACAAAATAGTCTTTTTATCTAGAGGAATCCCTAATTTTTTCTTCAATTCTAAAGCTATTGCATCACGGTTTGGTAACGATAATAAATCATTTCTTGGATATCCTGTTTCCAGCATGTTACCATCGTACATAAAACAACTTTTGAAAATATCACTAGAGAATTTATTCGGTGCAATCAAATAATCCCATTCTTGTTTTTGACGATAAAATTGAGCTTTATAGGTCGGCGAAGCAGCAGTAACCTCTTCTTGATCAAACGCTAAACGTTTCAGTGGCGTTCCGTGCCACGTTTCTAAAAAAACTTGTTCCTCCCGCTTTCTAAACCATAATGGCTGACGAATATTAAAAACAAAATATTTAGAAACGCCTAAATAATAAGCATATTCCCTTGTGAATCTTTTGACAATCTTACCTTCGTAAGGCAATTTTTCTTTAGGATCATTTAATACCCAAATAAACTTATATTTACCTGGATAATTCTTCGCCAAATATTCATAAATATATTTAGGTGAATCTGCATAACTTTTTCCCATAAAAGTTTCAAACATAACCGTATTTTCTTCAAGCGGTTTATTAATATATTTATGACGATATAAATATTTATTCATCTCGTTTTTATTTTTTAAGATCTTTTTAAACTTTATTTTTGCTAAATGCCGGCTTACAGTCTTCTTTGCTAACTCAAGATCACCATTTAGACCAGCTTTGATCATTTTTTTACTATAACGAGAACTTTTATTCAATAAACGAGGATGAATATTTTTTAATATTTCTCCCATTGCTTTAAATCGTTCGTTACGCCAAATATCATCTTTACTGCGACGAATCTTTCGTGCAAAAAACTTTGTGTAATATCTAAGCATTTTCGAATCTAAATAATAACGAATATAACTATCTGGAGCTACTAAAGAAGCACTATAGCGATAAGCCATCAAAAATTCATCAAATTTATTTTCAGAATCTTTTATTTGTGATAAAGCAGGTGTATTGATTGGATCATTATGTTTTCTTTTAACAAAAATTGCTTGTTCAACACGATCAAAACTCTTTGCGTAATTAACTAATTGGATTACAAAAGGAACATCAGTGTAATAGAAAAAATCTTCGTTAAAACGAATTTGATGCTCATCAATCAGTTTCTTTTTTATTAAAACATTTAAGACAGAAATATTACGAATAGCATGTCGGCTCCGAATTAAAACATCTACCATATATTCATCAACATTATTTTGGTCATATACTTTTTCAATAAATTTATCATCATAATCATGATCTTTATCTTTTAAGTTTAATTCATTATTTTTTTCATCACCCATGGTCTCAAAAACTTTCTTTTTGAACCATGTAAAGCGTCTAATTCCTGCAACTAAATCTAAATCATTTTGATTAGCACAAGTAATTAATAATTTTAAAGTATTTGGCATCAAATAATCATCACAATCAATAAAATAGATATATTCACCACTTGCATGTTCTAAGCCAATATTTCTTTTTTTAGCAACACTAGAATTTTCTCCAGCTTCAAGGATTTTTAAATTAATATCATACGCTTTGATATCTTGATCAATCTCTTTTTTATTATTTACAACAAGTAAAGTTTCATAATCATTTAACCGCTGTTCATAAACACTTTCTAGACAATCATGTAAATACTGTTTGTAACGATCGTAAGGGATAATTATACTAAGTTTCATCTTTACACCTATTTATGTAGATCGTCCTTAATTTTTGTTGTTGAAATACCATCAGTTCTTGGTAAATAGACAACTTCACAGTAATCCTTTAAAAAATCAAATTTACCTTCCCAATCATCACCCATTACAAATACATCTACATCATGTTCTTGAACATCTTTAATTTTTTGATCCCAAGATTCCTCAAAAATAACTTCATCAACGTATCTAATCGCCTCTAAAATCAATTTTCGATCATGATCACTATGATATGCCTTTTTCCCCTTCTGCGCATTAAATGCATCACTACTTACCGCAACAATCAAGTAATCACCCAGCGCTTTTGCTCTTTTAATAATATTCAAATGACCTACATGAAATAAATCAAATGTTCCGTATGTAATAACCTTCTTCATTATTTTCACCTATCCTTTTATCCGATCTAAAACTTTTTCCCAAAATCCAATTTGAGGATTTTGAACAATTCGTTTTTTAAATTTATTATCTCTTATTTTAGCCTTTTCTTTGTTCGTTAAACTGTTATAGTAATCAACATATTCACCATAATGATCACATACTTCCCCGACTTCACCATATTCTTTTAACATTCCTCCCTCAATCCACATTGCTGTTTGACAAAAATTTCGAACTTGAGGCAATGAATGTGAAATAAATATAATCGTTTTACCTTCATCTTTTAATTCATTCATTTTATTTATGCACTTTTGTGCAAAACCTTTATCACCTACCGATAAAGCTTCATCAACGATAATAATATCTGGATTTAAATATAAAGAGATTGAAAAACCAAGTCGTGATTTCATCCCGCTAGAATATTTTTTTACAGGTTGATATAAAAAGTCTCCTAGCTCCGCAAATTCAATAACACCATCAATAATCTCCTGAATCTGCTTTTTTGATAGTCCTAATAAAGCACCTTTAACATTAATGTTTTCTAAACCTGTTAGCTGTTTATTTAAACCGGTATTAATAGCAACCAATGATTGTTCACCATTAATATGCATGACACCCTCATCGATTTCGCTAATTCCCGCCAAGATAAGTGACAGAGTTGATTTTCCTGAGCCATTAGTTCCTAAAATCCCTACTACTTCCCCTTGTGGGATTTCAAAACTAATATTTTTTAAAGCATAAAATCTTTTTGTTTCACTACTTTTAGTATTACCATCATTTTTCTTTTTCAATTTATATATTTTTGAAACATTTTCAAATTTAATTGCGTAATTTTCCATTTCTACCACCTAGATCATATCAATAAATTTATGTTTGAATTTATACATCATATAACAGCCAACAACAAACAGTATTCCAGTAATCCCCCAGAAAGCCAGCATTTGTTTCCAATAATGCATAAATCCAAGGTGATATAAAAAACAATCTCGATACCCACATACAATATAATAGATTGGATTGATTTTCATGACAAAACGAATAATATCAAACAATAACGTCTGTTCACTAAAACGAGAAATCGGCCATAAAATAGGTGTTAAATATAAAATCAAACGCATACACGCTAAAATCAACTTACGAGTATCTCGAGCAATCATATTAAGCACAGATGTAATCATCGCTAAACTCACAGCAAAACAGCAGGCCGCAAAGCAATAATATATAATTCCCAACCACTCGATTGATGGATAGACACCTTGAGTACAATAAAAAATAATCATTAAAAGCAATATACAGGCATGATTAAATAATTCCTTTAAAACTACCGTAGCCGGTAAAACACTAACTGGAAATTTCATTTTAGTAATTACACCCGTCTTTGAAAAAATGGCATTAGCCCCTTGAGTAATACAAGGATTAATAAAAAACCAAACAACCATTCCCGCCAACATCCATTGAATAAAAGGAATTCCATCTACATCTTTACGATTCATTACTAAACCAAAAACAAAATAATATGTTAAAATTTGAATCAATGGATTAGCAAAATTCCAAAAAATCCCCAAACGGGAATCACGAATATCAGATAATAATTCATATTTCGAAATTGAATATATTCTAAATAAATTTGTGAAATTCTCTTTTAGAACATATTTAATACTTTTTAGCATTTTCTACCTCCAAAGCTACTTTTATTTACAACAATAGCATTATAATTATAGCACAATGATAATGCAATTAAAATATCTTTATTTTAGGGGGAAAATATAAAAAAAGAAGGTGTTTTTACCTTCTATTTACTCATCCAGCTTTCGTCACTTGGATCTTTTTTCCAAGCCTTTAATTTTTCCATATCAGCTTCTTTAATATAGTCATTTTCTTTTGCTACACCGATCAATGTATCATAATCAGTCAATGTTACATATTTACATTCAGCCGCTTCAAAATTAATTGTTGCTTTTAGTAATCCATATGTGAAAATAGCAATCATTCCAATTACTTCGCAACCGGCTTCTTTTAGCGCTTCAACGCATTCTAATGAACTCCCCCCCGTTGAAATCAGGTCTTCTACCACAACAACTTTCATGCCGGGTTCTACTTTTCCTTCGATCCGATTGTTACGACCATGGCTTTTTGCCCCACCACGGACATATCCCATTGGTAATTCCAAAATATCTGCCACTAATGCAGCATGAGCAATTCCCGCAGTAGCTGTTCCCATTAAGCATTCTGCTTCTGGAAAATTTTCTTGAACTAATTTAGCTAGTCCAGTTTCTACATCTTTACGAACTTTTGGATATGATAATGTTAAACGATTATCACAATAAATCGGTGATTTAATTCCACTAGCCCATGTAAATGGTTCATTTGGTCTTAAAAAAACCGCTTGAATATCTAATAAATCTTTAGCAATTAATTCTTTCATTATTCTTCTCCTCTACCCTTGAAAATCTTGATATACTTTTTTATATGTTGCGTATGGATCAGCAGATCCAGTAATCGTTCTACCTACTACGATATAACTAGATGTTAATTCGCGTGCCATCGCCGGAGTAGTAACCCGTTTTTGATCATTTACGCTATCATCAGCTAAACGAATTCCTGGCGTTACTGTTATGAATTCCATTCCTAAATTATCATGAATCACTTTAGATTCTAATGGTGAACAAACAACACCATCAAGTCCTGCTTCTTTAGCATTAGTAGCCCACTTTAAAACGACATTTTCTAATGTATCGTTAATTAAAAGCTCGTTATCTAGCACTTCTTGATCAAGTGACGTTAAACATGTAACGGCGATACATAAAGGTCGTTTATCACCTGTCTTGCCTGCTTCTAATCCTTCAATTGCAGCTTTCATCATTGCGATACTTCCTGAAGCATGAACATTGACCATATCTACTTCTAATTTTGCTAGTTGCTTCATTGCACTTTTTACAGTATTAGGAATATCATGTAATTTTAAATCTAAAAAAATGTTATGTCCCATTTCTTTAATCATTTTGATGATTTCAATACCTTCACCATAAAATAGTTCCATTCCAACTTTTACATATAGTTTTTCATCATTGAATTTTTCCAAAAATTCTTTTACTTCTGCCTTATTTTGAAAATCCAAGGCAATACAAATTCTACTATCTGTCATACATACCTCCACATTAATTTGATTATATCAAATTATCAAAATTAATACATTATTAAATTAATTTTTTATGCAAATACTTTTTTCAATTTTATATGATTTTTTCTTAGGGTTATCCGGAATATCATTTTAATTATTTTAATTTAAACCAATAAAAAATAATTTTCTTACCATTTTATAAATAATTATAATTGCTATCAACCTGTGCGCTCGTTCTTTAAACAGGATGGCAAAACTGTCGTTTTAAACCAGCAATTAATAATCTAACGAAGAATCAAATTCAAAAAAAAGTATATCCTAACTTCTGCATAGTTAAGATATACCAGTTTAATCCCGCAGGGATTATCCCATACGGTTATATACCGTCCTCTATAACTAGCATTTTAGAGCCATTTTTTTATTTATATTTAATTTTTAGCAGTAATTTAGCAGTTGATATTTATATTTAAATACTAAACTTTAAAAAAAGTATTTGTATTTTTTCTAAAAAATGTATTGTTCTTTGACATATCTATATAACCTCCTTTAGTATCTTAGTGTACAAAACACTTTTATTCAACACAATCTTGAGCATTTATTGCTTTTTTTATTATAATACTAATGAGGTGTTAAATATGAATTTAAAAGACAGAAAACTGCAAGAGGCAAAAACAAAATTAACAGCATTAGAAGAAAAACTGAAACTTTTAGAAATATCTGACATACCA
>NZ_JAHOCB010000023.1:0-57979 GCF_019125875.1 Erysipelatoclostridium sp. MSK.23.31
CCTCATTAAAGTCTCGACCTTCTTTAGCAATAATAGAGGGATTGGTAGTAACACCGCAAATAACCCCCATATCATTTGCTTTTTTTATTTCTTCGACATTAGCCGTATCTAAAAAAAATCTCATATAATTCTCCTTTTATCTAAATTAAAAAGTTTGGAAAAACTATCAAATTACAATAATTTATAGAAAATTTATCAGGGAGGATAAAGTCGACTATTTGCAGTAATTATTTAATTTTCCAAACTTTCTAGATTGTTATTTTAAATTGTTTTTTAAATCTTTTATAATTTTTTCAGCGTTTAGATTCTTGTAATCCTCTGCACCTATTTTTAATACTAATTTATCGGGAAACATCTGTTGTATCTTTGCATAGTTAAATCTTACTTGTGGGCTTAATAATAAAATTTCTGCTTGAATACCTTGAGTCGCTACTTCCGCAACAGGACAGGCAATAACTTGATACTCTTCATTGACTTCTCTAATTAAATCATCTAATTTTTTTGTCAATAATGATGTTGTTATTCCTGCAGCACATAACAATAGAATACGTTTCATTATTTTAAATCCACCACATACAAAGCATCATGTTCAAAAATATGCATTCCAACCATGCATCCACCTTGACAAGAACTAACTGTCCCCACTTCTCGATGACGTGTTTCCAAATCAATAATTGTAATCTTGTCAATTGCTGTAGTTTCAAGTTTTAATTTAATTTTTGTATTTTCCGGAACATAAATCAATAATAGCTTGTTATTAGTTAAAGCCGCACGAATATCATCAATTCCATTCATTAATAAATTTTGAGCTGATGATAATTCAGTAATTTCATAATTATCAAAAATAACTTTAATATCACTATAATCCCAAGCACCTGGATAATGAATAGCAAGATGCCATGGATTCGGGGAATCAAATCCTTCTCCTACTTCGTTTGCAAATTCTTTACCATAAGTATGCCAACTGTAAATGCCAGCTGCCCCATATGTGATTCCCGCAAAAGCACCGGTTAAAATACTTTGCCAAGCAGCTCGTCTGATTTCAAATTGATGAAACCGACCATACATATTTGAGGAATACCCCATTTGTTCATAACACGGTTCTGAATTCAATAATGGCTTAACTGGATAATGTTCAATAAAATATTCTGGTAAACAATAAGGCATCGCTCTATTTTCCAGCTTTGCATTATGCCCGGATTGAAACATATAAAAGTCCATTTGTTTAATTAGTTTCTCAGGAATTTCCATCAAACGTCCACGTACGTGTAGACTTTGTAAACAATTCGGTGCTAATTCATGTAGTAATTGACTTGCTTTCAAATAATAAGAGCAGCTAATTTCCTCATTTAAATCAGTATCCCCGCTGATTACATATAATGGATCCAAATCAGTAAATGTCTCATTTACTTTTTTTATGTATCCATCGATCTCTTCGTAAGGCATCGTATTATGGCTCAACATATTATTTGCCCATGTCGCTGGTACATAATTACACCATAAAACAACTAGTGCTAATTCAAAACCATATTCTTTTGCAACTTCACACATACTACGAGCATGATTAAAATATGAATCATTCAATTTATCAAATTGATAATTACCTTTTTCATCTTTTTGATACGGTGAATGATTTAAATCAGTAGCACTAGCATCCCACTGCTGCAAAATATTAATTTGTAGAACATTATATCCTTGTCGCTTACGATACTGTAAATAATATTTCCAATCATTTTCATTAATATTTGTAAATGCACTCCAACAAGTATCTGCTAAATAGAAAAATGGTTTACCATTCTTTTCAAAACTTTTTTTATTTATCGCAACTTTCAATCCCATTACTTTTCCCCCCTTACTAATGCTTTTAATACTTCATTATCACGATCATATGGATCTGGTGTCAAACCTTCTATATATTTACAAGCTTCAAATACTTGTGGCAAAATATCTTCATATATTCCTGTACAGTGATGTACATAAGGGCCACATACTAGTTTATCCTCAAGTTTTTTTAGATCATCTACTTCAATCCAAATATAAGTACCTTGATTAAATGGTCCAGGAATTGTTTTTGCTTTTCCCATTAATAATGAATATTCACCATTATCACCATCAAATCTTAAAATTGTCATCTCCCCTTCTTTAATTTTCCCATGAAGACTCCCTGGGTGAGAATGATTAAACGCAAATGGTGCCCCTAATCTTGGCTTTTCTTCCATCAAGGAAATCGGCCATGGACCACAGTGTTGTAATAACTCAGCATTGTTGTTTGTTGGATGAGGAACAGTCCAATCCGCAAAGAAAGTAACATTATCTTCAATTGACGCAGCCTGTGCAATAATTGAAGTGATAGCACCATGAATATCAGTTTCACAAGCAACAGGAAATTTTTCATCTGTTAATAAAGCATTAGCAGCACACGGAAAAATTCCTAATACTCCCTGCATAGCGTTCCAGCATTGAACAGCCGCAGCCTTACAATTATATCTTTTTGCAATACTTTTGATTGCTACCTTTAAAGCTGCTACTTTTACTAAAGCTTCATCACTAATTTCAATTATAGTTTCTTTTTTTAGATAATCAATTACTTGAATTACTTCATCTTTTTTATTTTGCTCAACTGCATCCATCTCATCTTTAACTTCAGCTAAAGTAACCGGATGGATCTTAATGTTAAATTTCTCTAGTAATTCACCTTCATTAACCATCATTGTCCAAAAACCAGATGGTCGCGTTGCAATTTGTAATATTGTTAAATCTTTTAATTCTTTAATAATATTTACCGTTGCTAAAAATCGTCTTATCCCCTCATAAAATTCTTGATCTTCAAGACGACACATTGGCAGATATGTGAATTTACACCGAAAGCGTCTTAATACCTTTCCAGTTGCAAATAATCCACACTGACTATCACGCAAACGACTTCCATCACCTAAAGGACTTTCATCACGCGGTCCCCAAATCAAAATAGGAAGATTCATTTTTTTTGCTACTTGTGCAACTAAATACTCAGTTCCAAAATTACAGTGAGGAAAGAACAAAGCATCCACCTTTTCTTTAATCATTTTATCAACGACTTTATCAACATCATTATCATCAAATAATAATCCTTCGTCGTTAGCATCCTCGATATCAACAAAAGTAATATTCATTGTTGCTAATTTTTGTAAAATCAATTCTTTATATTTTAATGCCTCTTCTTTGCTAAAAATATCTCTTCTCGTCGGAATAACTCCTAATTTAATATTTATCATTTATTTCCACCTCATTATCTAGTTTGGCTACTGCTAAAACTCCTTTTACTGCTTGATGCCAGCCATAAATATTTGCATTTCTCACCTTTTCGTCCATAGTTGGAAAATATTTTTTCTTATCTTCATAATATTCCGTTTGTCCAAATAATTTTAATCGTGAAATCTCATAAGCCCCCATAGCTGAAAGTGCATAATTATATGACACCTTAACTTCAACATTTAAAATATCTGCAATAAATTGTAACAACCCTATATTTGAAACTGCTCCACCATCAATATTCATTATTTGATTAGATGTATATCCTAAAGCAGTTGCTGCATCATAGATTTGATAAGCAATCGATTCTAAGCCTGCTCTTAAAATGTATTTATAATCATGATTACGAGCCAGCCCACAAATACTTGCACGCGCTTGATCATTCCACCAAGGAACACTTAAGCCAACAAATGCAGGAACTAGATAAACCCCGTCATTATTCTCTATTTCATCCCAGATGCTATTTAACTGTGCTTCTTTTTTAAATAATCCAATTTGATTTTTTAACCAATTAAGAGTATCACAACTACAATTAATAATTGCCTCTTGAGCATAGATTATCCTATTTTCAACACACCAGCCTACTGCATTGACTATTCCTTTAGTTAGTTGTGGTTTACAACTACCCGCATTAATCATTACACTTGATCCTGTTCCTAAAGTTACTTTCATTGAACCAGTTTCAAAACAATGCTGGGCATATAGCGCTGCCTGTGAATCACCAATCACTCCACAGATTGGCACTTCATGATCTAAGATACCATTAACATCACTATAACCAAATATCTCGTCATTATTTAAAATGGCTGGTAAAATAATTGATGGAATATCAAAAATACTACATAGCATTTCATCCCATTTCAAAGTTTCAATATTCATTAATAATGTTCGTGATGCATTAGTAACATCACTAACATGTTTTTTACCATTAGTTAGATTATAAATCAACCATGACTCCATTGTTCCAAAAGCATAATTATCAATTTCATCAAGTTTACAATTTTCAATCAACCATTTTATCTTCGGAGCTGAGAAATACGGATTGATTTTTAAACCGGTTAACTTTTCTACTAAGTCTTGATGGATTTTTAATTTTTCACACATTGAGGCTGTACGACGACACTGCCAAACAATTGCATGATGAACAGGCTTTCCTGTCCTTTTATCCCAAAGAATAGTTGTTTCACGTTGATTAGTAATTGCTATTCCAGCAACTTTTGCGACTAATTCAGGAAATTCTTTTTTTAGCGTACTGACAGCCTTAAGTAAATTAGTATAAATTTCTTCTCCATCATGTTCGACCCAGCCGTTTTGAGGATAATATTGTTGATGTTGATAACTTGAAGAAGCCAGCATATTACTCTCTTCATCAATAATAAATACTTTGGTTGAAAAAGTACTTTGATCAATCGTTAATATATACTTCATTACTTTTCATCCTTTAATAACTGTTTAGCAATTGAAACTACATTTTCTTTTGTTAAACCATAGTATTCAAACAGCTGCTGCGAGTTTCCAGAAATTAAAGTTTCATCTGGAATTGCTAATGTCTTCACTATACATGGAGCTTGATTAGCTACTATCTGACTGACAATGCTTCCAAGTCCACCATTAATGCTATGCTCTTCAATTGTAATAATTCTTTTTGTATCTTTTGCTGCTTTGACAATTACTTCTTGGTCAAACGGTTTAATAGTATGCATGTTGATTACACGAGCCTGAATTCCTTGAAGCTCTAATTGAATAGCTGCATCTAAAGCTACCCTGACCATCTCTCCATATGCCACAATAGAAAGATCATCACCATCGTGCATTATTTTAGCTTTGCCAATTTCATAATCAAAATTATCATCATGATAAACTTCGGAAACCGGATTACGCCCAACTCGAATATAAACTGGTCCATGGAAATCAGCCAATTTATTCATCATTTTTTTTGTTTCATAAGGATCAGCCGGAACGATGATTGTCATATTAGGAATAGCATTTAATACTGCTATATCTTGTAAAGAATGATGTGACATTCCTAAAGCTCCATAGCTGACTCCTGCACTGATTCCAATCAGTTTGACATCAGTTTTAGAATAAGCAACATCTACTTTAATTTGTTCAATCGAACGCATTGTTAAAAAACAAGCCGGTGATGCAACATACGGTTTCATTCCTGCAGCAGCTAAACCTGCTGCAATTCCAACTAAATCCTGTTCAGCAATTCCTACTTCAATGACTCGATCTGGAAATTCTTTCGTAAATGGAGTTAATGAAGCAGAGCCACGAGAATCACTTGTAACGATACAAATCTTTTGATCCGTTTTAGCGAACTCTTGTAATTTTTCACAAATTACTGCACGATTAGCAATTTTATTTCCCATTTATAAATCCCCCAATTCCATCAATGCTTGCTTATACTGTACTGCATCTAAAACACCATGATGCCATGATGCCTGATTTTCCATAAAAGAAACCCCTTTTCCCTTTACTGTATTAGCAAGAATTAAAGATGGTTTATTTTTTATTGCTTTTGCTTGAGTAAATGCATTGATTATTTCTTCATAATTATTGCCATCGATTTCAATTACTTCAAAACCAAACATCTGCCATTTTCCTTTAAGATCTTCTAAAGTCATAACAGTTTCAGTACAACCGCTGATCTGCAAATGATTACGGTCAACAATAGCACATAGATTATCCAACTTATAATGTCCAGCAGCCATCGCTGATTCCCATATAGAACCTTCTGCCAGCTCACCATCCCCCATTAAAACATAAGTTCGATAATCCTGCCCCATCTTCTTCGCTGCAATCGCAAGTCCTACGCCAATTGCTAATCCATGTCCTAAAGCACCAGTATTCATTTCCACACCAGCCACTTTATTGTTAGGATGACCAATATATTTAGTATTATATCCTGAAAAATTATCTAACTCACTGTATGCGAAAAAACCTCGCTTAGCCAATGTAACATATAAAGCTTCTGCAATATGTCCCTTACTTAAAATGAACCGATCACGATTTTCCATCTTAGGATTATTTGGATCAATTCTTAATTCGTTAAAATAGAGAACATTTAAAATATCAATTGCTGATAATGAACCACCAACATGTCCGGCTTTTGAGTGATAGCATACCTCAACAATATCCTTTCGCAATTCACTAGACTGTCTCTCTAATAACTCTATCTCCATCTGTTAGCTCCTTTCAAGTAATCAAATTTTAAAATATTTATTTTACTATCTTTTTAAACAATTGATCATGCCTTTATCATTTCACTAAAGACATGATCTTTCTTACGTTGATTTTTAATAATCATCTCTGCCAAACTTTATTAAATAGCATTAAATATTTTTATTTGGTTTTATAATCTATTATTTTCTTGATTATCCATTTAATAAAGAAAGGAGTACTTACAATACATTTAATTTATATATTATTTCAACACCTGTGTTTTATTATAATCAAGACTATTTGTGAATAGTAAAACTTTGTTAATTAGGCTTCTTCGTGTCCTTTAGCACTAATTTCTTCTTTGTAGCGTTGGTTATCTGATACTTTGAAGAATGGATACCAAACTAAACATCCAATTGCGATACAAACAACTTGAAGAACTGCTGCCTGCCATCCCCCTGCTAATAATGGTTTAATAATAATCGGCATACACCATGGTACTTGAACTCCAGTTAATGGTGGAACAAGCCCAATTGCCATTGCAAAATAGGCAACTAATGTTTGTACGATTGGTGTTAAAATAAATGGAATTGCCAGAATTGGGTTCATAATCAATGGATAACCAAAAACAACCGGCTCATTAATAGTGAATAAACCTGGAACGATTCCTAATTTGCCCATTTCTTTATTTTGTTTAGATTTAGCAAAAAGCAATAAGATGATACATAATGACAATGTCCCTCCAGCACCACCAATTCCACTGAATGCATCATAGAATGTATTCCCTAAAATATTAGGAAGTTCCTTTCCAGCTGCATATGCTTCCATATTTGCTGTTGCCATTGGTAAATATACCGCAGTGATTACCCCTGAAATAACATTTGAACCATGGATTCCAAAAAACCATAAAAACATTTGAACTAAAAGTAATACAACTAATGACCAGACGCTTCCACCCAATGCATTTAAAGGTGTAACAATTACTGAATAGACCATTTGTGAAAATGATCCCCATGAAGTAAACGAAAAACCAAATGAAACAAAAATGAAAATAAATCCAACTAAAATACCTGGAATCAATGCCGAGAACGTATTTGCAATCATTGGCGGTACTCCCTCTGGCATATGAATCTTTAATTTTTCTTTAGTCATAAAGAAACAATATAAACGTGTGGCAATCAATGCTGCAATCATTGCTCCAAATAACCCCTGTGCCCCCATAAACTGCATCGATAAAGCACTTTCTTCAGTTAAAGGCGTTGTAATAAAAAATGCAAATATTGAAATTAATCCCGCAGGAATTTGATCACATTTAAAATGACCAGCTAAACGATGACCAATTAAAAATGAAGCATAGATAGATAAACAGCTTGTAGTAACTGTGGATGCTGCTAAGAAATATTTTTCTATCCCAGTTGATTGAATGAAATTAAGCCATGGGTCAAAGGGAAAAACTCCAAATAATAATGCCAGTGAACCGATCATTAAAATTGGTAAAGTCCCCATCAACCCCTTGGAAATTGAATCAAGATAAATATTTGCCGCTATACGACCAGACACTTCTAATGCTTTGTTAATAAACTTGTTATTTTCCATATTCCGTCCCTCTTAATATAAATTAAATGAATTTGTAGTGTTGCAACTTTCTACATTATTACTATACTAAACGTTTTTATTATCATCAATATAAAAACTAAATTTTTTATATAAAATAACTAAATATTCACTAAATATAAAATATTTAGCTAAATTTTAGCTAAATAAATCTTTTTTATATCGGTTTATAACTATTTTAGTTAAAATATTTAACAATCACTAAATATATTTGTAATTTATTTAGTGATTGTTTATAATAGCCTTAAGAGAGGTATACAAAATGAAAATAAAAATAAGTGATATTGCAAAAAAAGCAGGAGTATCTGATGGAACTGTCTCAAATGCACTAAATAACCGTAAAGGGATTAGTAATGAAAAAAGAGAATATATTTTACAAATAGCTCGTGAGATGGGATATTTTAGAAAAAATAGCGATCAAGATAAGTTAATTCGTCTACTGATCGTTAATAAACAAGCTCACGTTGTTGGAGATACTCCATTTTTTTCAGAATTAATCAGGGGAATTGAAACTGAATGTAGTGGACAAGGATTTGAATTAGTCATCAATCATGTAGATGCAGAAATCTTAAAAAATAGACGTTTAGAAGATATATTAAAAACTGATCAAACTAGTGGGATTCTTTTATTAGGGACAGAAATGGAAGTTCAGGATTTGAATTATTTTAGAAATATTTGTATTCCTTTGGTTGTTTTAGATACTGCATTTAGAGATACTAACTTTGATTACGTCGCCATTAACAATGTTGATGGTACCTACGAAATCGTTGAGCATTTAATTAAAAATGGCCATACAAGTATTGGTATTATTAATTCATCTCATCAAATCAATAATTTTAGGGAAAGGAAAAATGGCTATGTCCATGCTTTAAATGATAATAATTTACTTTTATCACCTGAAAATGAAGCATTAGTTGAACCAACGCCCGAAGGAGCATATTTGGATATGAAAGCTTTTTTAAATTCCTTTTTAGCAGAATTTCCTAAAGAAAAATTACCTACAGCTTTCTATGCTGTTAATGACAATATCGCTTTAGGAGCAATCAAAGCCTTCAATGAATTAGATCTATCTATTTCAATATGCGGTTTTGATGATTTGCCAATTTGTGAATTAATTACTCCTGCGCTTACTACTGTTCATGTCAATAAACAATATTTAGGCAAAACTGCAGTATCAAGATTAGTACAAAAAATTAATACACCTGATTATGATATTCAAAAAATATTAATTGCGACAAAAACCATTCAACGTGATAGTGTTAAAAAAAGATAAAATCGTTACTGTATAAAATAACGATTTTTTAATGTTTGTTTTTAAATAAAATCAGCGCCTGCTGTATCTTATAAGTACGATAAAAATCAGTCAACATCATAATAACTACATACCCTAAACAAAATAACATGTATAAATTAGTTTTTATAAATAAACAAACGATCATTCCAATAGCTATCACTGTTAATGTTACTTTAGGATATTCAATTAAATCAATGATTAGATAATGCCATGCCTCTAAAAAAATACTGATTAAAAGGGCCAACAAAAAATATAATATAATCACTTGAAAATCAGTATTTACAATCACTGTAGGAGTAATTAGATGCCTAAATAATAAGATATAAATAAAGCTCAACGATAGATTTATGCCTATTCTTTCTAGCACTTCAATCACCTTATTTCTAACCTTTCTTTAAATTTCTTCAAATAACTTCTTGTTAGGACTAGCATGATTCCATTTTGCATATACAAGGTATAACGAGAATTCAGTTCAGGCAGCATATACTCAATATAATTAATATTTACAATTATCGACCTATTTATCCGAATAAAGCTATATTTATCTAATAATTGCTCTAATTCATATAGTTTATAATGACATAGGTACTGACATGTCTGTGTGTTTAAATAGGCCTCTTTGGAAAATCC
The DNA here is from genome assembly GCF_019125875.1 of Erysipelatoclostridium sp. MSK.23.31. NCBI lineage: Bacteria > Bacillati > Bacillota > Erysipelotrichia > Erysipelotrichales > Coprobacillaceae > Thomasclavelia > Erysipelatoclostridium sp. MSK.23.31. Next base: position 9,995 of record NZ_JAHOCB010000023.1, read on the forward strand.
TTCAATATAGACAATATCTTGATAATTAATCCTATGTATCTTCTCAGCAAGATAACCAATTAAATACCGTTCGAGCATCTCATTTAAATCACTTTCAACACTTTTTAAATTATTGAGTGTAAAAGTATAATATAACCCTGCATATTCTATTCCTTGTTCCACTAAAATAATATCTAATTCTTGATAACGAGCAAAAAATGTTTCTAATTTTTGACGATGTTTCTCATTACATATTAATTTCAATTTTTTAGCTCCAATTGATATAACAATGTTTTGCTTTTATTATTTTCATCATATAGAATTATTTTTAGCTCATTATCGTTTTTAATTGGTATAACACATGGTAAACCAGAAATATAATTGTTCTTAATTTCTTCATTATAATACAGCTGATATTCATGATTTCCCTGAATCAAATATGCTTTCAGTATTTTAAAATTAGTATTTTTTAAATGAATGTCTGGTTTCTTTAATACATTATTTTCATCTATTTCTAAATTTTTTATTTCAATTTCATTATTTCGATATCCATAATTATTACTTTTTACTTTAGTAAGATTAACATTCATGTCTAGTGGTTTATAACCATCTTTATCATATAAAACAATTGAAATATATGGACCATAATCGTACTCAAGATCGTTATCAAAATAAACATAGTCAAAGATTAACTTTTGATATCCAGTGTGCTGTCCATCATTTTCACTAGTAATATCGATAGTATCATCCGGCAATACTGAATTATCATTAACTTTAATACTCACTTGTTTAGAAATTTCAATGAGTTCATCACGAATATAAATACCTGGGTATGCAACAGTTTTAGTATTGGTCGTTTTAAGTGTTCCTGTTTTATTATTACTCTCATTCCAAATAGAACAATATTCAATGATCACATCATCATTTCGATAAGCATAAATCGCATAATTTGTAAAAACACTTCGATCCTCTAAACGATACATTATCGGATCAGATAAAAAAGTTATTCCACCTATACTCATGATCAAAGCTATGATTGCAATTAGCCAATATGTTTTCTTTCGTGGGTGAACTCGCTTGATTAAAATTTTCGTATATCGCTCACTTAAATACTGATTTATCTTATTTAAGTGATACGTAATGCAGCAAGCCTTATAAAATATATATCCATAGATTCCAATCATAGAAAACCATAGTAACGAAACGAATAAAATATTTAATATCGGAAATGATAAAATAAAATTGATAATTATAAAGTTTTTAATATGTTTTTGATATTTTTCAATTTCAATATAATCGCTACTTATTCTCTCAATTCCTTTTAATACAAAATATAACATTGCAAAACTAATCAATCCTTTAACAAAAACAAATTCATTAAAATCAATACCTTGGTTCAATAAAAATTACTATACATAAAGCTATTGTTAAAATTAATGCATAATCAAGATACTTTTCTCTTAACCGTTTACGGATACATAAAAGTCCTAAAATCATCAAAAGAGCCGAAATATAGGCAGGAATTAAATTTACATCATTGATCGTTAATTTAAGACCATACATAAAAATAAATGCTAATGCGATTAAACCAATTCCCATAATTATTACCTCTCTCTACTTCAAGTATATCTAATAATTTAGATTGTTTCATGCCTTTTGGTCTAAATTGCATTAAATTAGCCTGAATTACAAAAAAATCACAGTAAATACTGTGATTACCAACGTTTTATAATTACATGCAGCTTAGCTAGATCCATCTCTAAAATTTTACCAATTTCCTTTTTTAAATAAACTTCATTTAATTTTGTCTTGGCAATAAATTCGTTATTATTCTTTTCAAATTGAGCTAATTTTTTAAATCTCTCATCTTCACATAAATCATAATAATAGCCATCGTCAAATGATACAACTAAAATATACTCATGTGGTTCTTTATTACTACGGTGACTATACCAATATACAAATAATAAGATTAAAATGATTGCAACCGCCCCAATAATATAATAAATATTCATTCTTCTACCTCCGACTATATCAATTTAACTAAAAAAACTTTACCTTATTATTAGTAACAAATTTGACTTTGAATAATTTTTTTACTTAATCATCTAAATTATAACATTTTATAAAAAGAAAATCCCGTAGAATAATAACATTCTACGAGATCTGGGAAGTAATTCATTTACTATTTATATTCTATCATATGATAAGTATTTTTTCTACCAATCCAGCTTTAAAAACAAACTACCCTTTTAGTTTATTCCGCTGCTCCATTTCTCTTTTTACTAGAGTACTTTCATAATTATCTATTTTATGCTTTAAATAGCTGATGATCGACTGTAATTCTTCAACTTGTGCTTCTAAATTTCCTAATTGTTCGATCATAATATCTTTTCTTTGAGAAATCGTATGCTCTCCTTCATTAAATAAATCTACATACAACTTTATTTGCTCAATTGTCATTCCAGCAGCCCGCATACATTTAATAAAATTGATTCGACGCAAATCCGGTTCCTGATAATCTCGATGACCACTAATATTTTTTGCTACAGGATTCATTAATCCAATTTTTTCATAATATCGTAATGTTGTCGAACTAATCCCAAATTTTTTACTAACTTCTGCAATTGTCATTTTCATCACCCTCTTTATATAATTATAAGTCATAATTTGTAGACCTTCAATTTTTATTTTAATCGATAAATCTTCATTTGAGCTAAGCAAAGAATGACACCAACTATTTGCATTAATGCCCCAAGATAAAAAATCATCCGATAACCACTAAAGGCAGCAATAATTCCCCAAACAACTGAACCAATTGCATACCCAATATCCATTGCAGCATAATATGTCGCATTAGCAATACCGTTTTTACTTTCCGGCATTCGCTTAATTAAAAATGTATTAACAATCGGGGCAACAGCTCCAGTTGCAAATCCAGCGGGAAGCGCTAAAAACAGGAGTTGGTACATCCTAGTTACTTGACCAATTAAATATACACTAATAAAAAATAATAAAGAATTTAATAACAACATTTTGAACTCACCAAAATGAATAACTAGTCTATTCATAATAAAACGTGAACTAATCATTCCAATTGCATTTACTGAAAAAAACATTCCTGCTCCAGCAAATCCAAGACTAATTGCATATAGAGAAACAAATGAGGTAATTGCACTTTGCGTCAAGGAATTAAAGAATAATACTAAAATCGGAACAATTAAAATAAGCCAATTAATAGTTTCTTTCTCTTTATTTTGATTTTCTATGCTAACAATTGATACATCTTTACCCAGCAGCATTAACCCAAAAGTTAAAATACAAATTAATAATGAAACAATAAAAAGCAATTTAAAGCGATCATAATTAGCTCCTAAAATACTATAAGCAATCGATGGTCCTACTACCCCTGTTAAACTGTTGGCAATAGAAGCATAACTAACCCCTTCTAATAATCGATTAGGATGACACATTTTGGCAACATATGTACTAGCCCCAGTTGAAGCTATTCCAAACCCAATCCCTTGCATTATTCGATAAATAATCGCCAATTCAATTTGCTTACAGTCAATAAAGAAAAATGCTGCAGCCATCATCAACGTTATACCACCTAATATTACTTTTTTACACCCAAATTTATCTAACAAAATACCCGCAATAAAACGAACACACAAAGCTGCCAAAGTAAAAATTGATGTCATCAATCCTGCGTATGTATCTAATCCAGTTAAATTTTTAGCAAAAATCGTTAGAACCGACAATACAATATTGGAACAAAGGCATATTGCGAAAAGAATTATTACTGATAATAGATACTTTTTTGTCCAAAGTTTTTCTTTCACGACTATTTTCCTACTCGTTTAGCATTATCAGAATTTGGATCCCAACGTTCTGCCTTTAAATCCATATTATCTAATGCTCTTTTTATATTTTTCAAATCAACCTCATCTAAAATAACTTTGCTGGCTTTAATATTTTCTTCAATCCGACTTAGCTTTCGACTTCCTGGAATAGGTACGATCCAATCACCTTGAGCCATTACCCAAGCTAAAGCGATTTGAGCTGGAGTTACCTGTTTTTCTTTTGCTAACTTCTTGATCAATTCAACTAGTACTTGATTTATTGCCATATTCTCTTTTTTAAATCGTGGTTGTTTACTTCTAGTATCATTTTTAGAAAAAGTTTGATTAGGGTCGATCGTTGCTGTTAAAAATCCTTTACCTAATGGTGCAAATGGAATAAATCCTATTTTCAATTCCTTTAATGTATCAAGTAATCCATTTTTTTCAGGTTCTCTAAAAATCATCGAATACTCACTCTCAACTACTGTAAGTGGGCAAATAGCATGAGCTTTTCTTATTGTTTCAACGCCTGCTTCTGATAATCCCCAATGCTTTATTTTTCCTTCCGCCATCAATTCTTTCATTGTTTGAGCAACAAGCTCAATCGGTGTTTTAGGATCAACACGATGTAAATAATATAAATCCACATAATCTGTTTTTAAACGTTTCAGTGATTCTGATAAAGAAGTGCGAATTACTTCAGGACGTGCATCTAAAACCTGCTTTCCATCAATCACCTTGATTCCACACTTAGTTGCGATCTGATAACTATCACGGGGATAGATACTCAATGCCTGTCCAACTAAATCTTCATTATATAAAATTTCTCCTGTTTCACTAACACCTTGATAACACTCTGCAGTATCAAACATTGTAATTCCTGCTTGATAAGCACCGCGAATTACTTCAATCATTTCTTTTTGATCACTCGCATCACCAAAACCATGGGTCATTCCCATACATCCTAGACCAATTGCTGATATTTCAAAATTACTACCGAGTTTTCTTGTTTCCATTTTCTCTTCCTCCAATATCTTTGATAAATACATCCTAATACTTAGAGTCAACTATAAGTCAATAGTTTTAACTAAAAAAGAACAACTCCCTTATTCATAAAATTAATAGATTGTTTTTCGTAAAATACATTATTTTACTCGTTTTACTAAATAGATATAAATGTTGATAAATTTAAGCAAATAATCTTGAAAAATTAACATATAATGGTACAATACATACGGTCTTAAATATACAAGCTGATTACAGGGGGAAAAGCCAATGAAAGCATTTTCACAAATGAACAATAATGAGTTATGTGAATTAAAAAAAGAATTAGAAAAAAGATATCTTGATTTCAAAGCAAGAGATTTAAAATTAGATATGTCACGCGGTAAACCAGCTAGTGAACAATTAGATTTATCACTCGGTTTATTAAAACAAGAAGATTATATGATTGATGGCATTGATTGCCGTAATTATGGTGGCCTTGAAGGTTTACCAGCAATGCGAAGATTCTTTGGTGAATTATTAGATGTAAATGAGAAAAATGTTATTGTAGGTGGAACGTCTAGTCTAACATTGATGTATGATTATCTTAGTCAAGCTATGTTATTTGGTGTCATGGGAAATACTCCATGGTCAAAGTTAGATAAAGTAAAATTTTTATGTCCAGTTCCTGGATATGACCGTCACTTTGCTTTTTGTGAACATTTCGGAATTGAGATGATCAATATTCCGATGAATAGTGATGGTCCTGATATTGAGACAATAAAAAAACATCTTCAAGATGAAAGTGTTAAGGGAATGTTCTGTGTTCCTAAATATTCTAATCCTCAAGGAATCACATATAGTGATGATATTATTAAAGCAATTGCCAGTTTAACACCAGCAGCAAAAGATTTTAGAATTATATATGATAATGCTTACTGTGTTCATGATTTGAATGAGCATGGCGATACCCTTTTAAATATATTTAACGAATTGCCTAAATATCAGCATGAAGATATGGTCATCATGGTCGCTTCAACATCAAAAATCAGTTTTGCTGGAGCGGGTGTATCATGTATTGTTGCCAGTGAAAATAATATTGTGGACATAAAAAAAAGATTAACGATTCAATCTATCTCGCAAGATAAAATGAATCAATTAAGGCATTTGAACTTTTTTAAAGATGTTGCTGGTTTAAAAGCTCATATGAAAAAACAAGCAGTTTTATTAAAACCTAAATTTGATTGTGTAATCGAACACTTAAATAATGAATTAGGCGGTAAAGGAATTGCTTCATGGATTGAACCAAATGGCGGATATTTTATCAGTCTCGATGTAATGCCTGGATGTGCTAAACGAATTGGGGAATTATGTAAAGATGCTGGTGTCGTTTTAACAACTATCGGAGCAACTTACCCATATGGAATCGACCCACAAGATACTAACATTAGAATTGCTCCATCATATCCTTCAGTTGATGAATTATCAAAAGCCGCTGAACTACTATGTATCTGTGTGCAATTAGCTTGTTTAGAAAAACTATTAAAATAAACTTAGCGAAAGGAAACTTATTCCTTTCGCTTTTTATTTCTTAATTTTCCAATTACAGCCATCACTATTAATGTGAGAGCAGTAATAATATATAAATTCCCTAAAATAAAATCTAAACCATTATTATTTACATGAATCATTAGATTTGGACAAATAACTGAAAAAATTAAAAATACTGTACCGAAAAATAAACCTTTTACTAGACTCGCTGATACATCATTTTGATGACATGACTCTTTAATATTCATCTTCATCAATTCTTTTTCATCAATACTATCATAATAGAAGATTGCATCATTATTAAATTCATCATTAGCGTAATTATTTTCAAAATACTGCCATCCCAAATTTTGATATTTACGTTTGATTAATACTAAGTCATTGGAATCAACAATATAGATACGTTGCAAATCCTTTTTCTTTTTAAATTTTAATACATCTAATCTTAAAGGTTGAAAAAGACCAAAAGGAATAATAGTTTCCAAAATATAATTATGCTGTACTTTTTTATTTAAATACTTCTCTAGTTCCTGACTTCCTAAATAAAGCTTGATCCTCATCATTTCAATCATTCCTTTCAATTATTAGATAATATTGCATTAACTTTAACAATCTCATTAAAATATTCATCTCGTGTTAGACCATGTCGATTTAAAATTTTATCGATCTTACCATCTTTCATATATAACATTTTAGTTGAATACGATGCAACAAATGCATCGTGAGTCACCATAATAATTGTTGTTTGAGAATCATGGTTGATTTTCGAAAATAATTCCATCAATTCTCTAGAATTATTACTATCAAGATTACCAGTTGGTTCATCAGCAATAATTATTTCAGGTTTACTAATTAGGGCTCTTGCAATTGCCGCTCGCTGCTGTTGCCCACCAGAGCACTCATATACATGTTTATCGAGTATGTCCTTAATACCTAAAATCTGTGTAACCTGCTCTAAATTTTCCTGCCATTCTTTTTCACCGATACTATTTATAATTAACGGAAAAAGAATATTTTCACGAATCGTTAAAGAATAAAGTAAATTATAATTTTGAAAAATAAAACCTAACTTTTTCTTTCTAAATTTTGCCTTTGCTGCCCCACTCATCCCAACAATACTTGCACCTGAAATATTAACAATTCCTGAAGTTGCTTTATCAATTGTTGATAAAATATTTACTAAGGTCGTTTTTCCAGAACCAGAAGGCCCCATAATACAAACAAATTCATTATTTTTAATTTCAAAACTAAGATCATCTAAAGCAATTTTTGGTGAAGGACCTAGTTCATCATATATTTTCTTTAAATTTTTAACTTCAAGCATAATATTTGTCATTTTTAATTTCCTCCTTTCTTTCATATAGAATAATCATTTCTGCTAACATATAAGGAATTAGATATTCAGCCATAATAATAAAAGTTGTCATTATTCCCATTCCCTGATTAAAATAAAAGACAATAAAAATATTAAAAATATAAATTATTGACAATATCCAAAGATGACGAAAATAATATTTTATTTCCTGCATATAAACAAAATCAATTTCTGCTCTTGCAAAGCCAAGTTGATAGATGGCATGAAAGTGTTCTCTTCTTTGTATATGATCAATTTTAAAACGATTTATAAGCGTCAAACTCAATAATATATTGGTAATAACAAATGCAAGATGCATCTCAAAATTGAACAAACTATTATCAGTAGTCCCACAAATGAATGGCACGATTCCGATCATTGCTACCATTAAGATTAAAATAAAAGATTTTGACTGTTGCATAATCAAACTTACATCTTCTTTAATTAATAGGTCTTTTGCCGTTTTGCAGTACTTTAAAGCATTTCTATTATAGTGATGTGGTAAATAATGCCGAAACACTCCATAGGCACCGACTGCCCCAAAAAATGAAAATAAGATATATCCACCAACTTGATTATTTCCAGTATACATACATATTAAGCCAAATATATAAATAAGAGGATAAATCCCATCCGGCGGTTTTATTGCACGAGTATCTTTTTTATAACTAATTATATTATGATTTTCAAGTAATTCTGTTATTCCAGTACGCATAATAAAACCACTATTAAATAACATAATTACCAATATCATCGCTAAAATTACTGCTAATCCCTGCATCAAAGCATCAAAACTAAGGACAAAAATATTTGCATCAACACTTAAAATTTCGTATATCACCATTTTAACAATTGGACTTATTCCCAAAAAAACTATAATTCCAATCATTGAAGAAAAAAGGACAATACATAATACTTGAACCAAACTGTATATAGTTCGTTTAAAAAAGCTTAGCCCTGATAAGACAGTTAACCCTATTTCTCTAGATTTAAGTCTAATAAAATAATTGCTTGAATATACCATTAAAACGACACACATAAAGATCATAAAAAACGTTAATAACGCATTATATAAAAATTGAATATTTAAAAAATCTAAATTACCACTAATCTCTGGTGATTTTAGAATTTCCATAAATAATAAACAAACAGTTACTGTTGAAGCTATACAAATACATAAATCAACAGCACTCTTTTTTTCTAACTTTAATAAGTGCAATGCCATTTTAATCATCGTTACAATCTCCTCTTTTTATTAACTTTGCAAAACACTTATTAATACTTTTGCTAGCTCTTTTGAATATCTCAGTATATGGTGTTTTTAAAGCTTTAAATTGTTCATTTACAAGTTTATCAATACTATGCTCATTATCCTTTAATTCTTTTAATGGATAAATATAACTCTCTTTCATAATTGAAATATAATTCTCACGAGGATTATCTAAATTATATTCTTGGGACCAACTGCTAAAATGTTTATTTAAATATTTATTTAACATTACTGGATCATTTCTATCTCGATAAATTCTAATAAGACCTAATGGATCATTGATCGGAACAGATAATGAAACTATATAATTAAATAGATTATTTATCTGACTATTATTCATTATTTGAAAAGAATACGTATCACTAGTAGTATGAATATCAAGATCAACATAATAATTCAAAAAGAAATATGCCTTACCATCACACCCCTTTGAACTACACATCGATAAATCAATCTGCATAATGTCATTACAATTAATTTTCACTTCATTAAAACAAAATTCATTTTGATTAATCAACAGACCCTCGTATTCATGATTTATAGAATTATCAAAAATAACCTCTACTTTATGCCGTTGTATATATGCTTTAATTTTTTCATCAATATCTTTTAACTCAATTTGTAATTGTTCAATATACTCCTGTTTTCTTTCAAGTACATATCTAATTGAAAGTTCACTATTCATTATTAGTTTTATCTCATCAATGGATATTTCCATTGAACGTAATAGTAAGACCATTTTTAATGTATCAAGATCTTTAGATGAATAATTCCGATAATTATTTGCATCTCTTTGACAAACAACTAAGCCTTCTTTTTCATAATAAATTAGTGTTTGTTTAGTTATGCCAAAAATCACTTCAACCTCGTGTGTTGTCATAATAAAACCTCCCTTCTACCTAACATTTAACACTATATACTAAGAATACAGTCAAGGATTATTTATCAAACAACTCAATTAATTGCTTTTTAAAACTATTTCCAATTGGCAATATGGAACCATCTACCAGTTCTACGCAATTTGCAGCGATTTTAATAACAGCATGAAGATTAACAGCATAAGATTTATGGATTTGAATAAAATTTTCATTTTTCATTTGGCAGACAAACTCGCTTATATTTTTTCTTTCAATATATTCACCACTATTAGCATGAATATGAATGTAATGTCTAAAGGATTCAACATAATTAATTGAACTTATTCTTACTTTAGAAATAGTTCCGCTATTTTGAATTTGATAAGTTTTAAATCTTTTTACCATGACATCACCAAGCTGACTCATGAGATTATCAATATCTTCTATAAATTTATTGGTTCGAATATAATTAAAGGCTTCTAACTCATAACCTTTTTTTATTAGCTCTAAATCTTCTAAACCAATCAATACGATGATTTGCTGATAATCCTCTAAACGAATCCTCTTTAAATTTTCAATTTCAGCAATATTTTTAATTTCCATCATATAAACATCATAATTAACTGCTTCTTGGTAATCCATGATTTGTAGATCATCACATAACTTAAGCAGTTCTATTTTTAAGATATTTTTGATATCTTGATTTTTTATTGCCATTGCGATCCTAATCATGATGAACCCCGCTTTCAATTTCATCGATATATTGAGATACCATACGTTTAGGATTAGCAATAACTTCTAATAAATTATATGGATCATTAAGCATTATTCCAAGAGACTCAATATGTTTACAAGCCATTACAAACTTTTGTGATTCTTTTGTATAGAGTGCTTCTAGTTCTACAGTAGTACCATCTTTCATTGTAATTGTAAAAGTTATAGGATGCCCAATTAAACCAAAAGGAAATATTGGAACATCATGCCAACCTAAATCAATCCTATCCATCTGTTGAACTTTTAAAGCAAGGAAATAGCTATTTTGCTGTTTAGGAAGATAAAAAGCTTTGATTCTAGCTGTAAATTTTCTAAACGAACTATATTTAAATACCTCTTCATCGATACTCCACCACATTCCAGAGCTATAAATTATTGGACCAGCAATAAAAAAATTAATAATTAAAATAACAAGGCCTAAAAAAATTCCATTGACGATTGAAGCATGGTATTGAACTTCAAATACAATCAACATTGTCGCAAATGGTACCCATATCAACATATTGACAATAGCTAAAATCCTTCGTGGTTTTCCGATTACATATTTTTTCACGTCCATCTCCTCCTAATTTTATTTTATCTAATTATTATTAAAATGATATACTTATGGCACGTATTGAGATTTACTGGCACAAAAAAAGATTAATGATTCTGCTCATTAATCTTTAATACGATTTTTTCGATATTCTAGGAAATCATTAAAGAACATCCGAATTACACAAATTAACGGAACTCCTAAAAACATTCCCAAGAATCCAAAGAGACTCCCAAATATGGTAATTGAGCAAATAATCCAAAATGGTGATATTCCTACACTATCGCCTAAAATGCGCGGTCCTAAAATCAAGCCATCAAACTGCTGTAACGCAAAAATGAAAAGAGCAGTCCAGATTGCTGGCATTATCCCATTTGTTAATAATACGATAAAAACTACGGGCACCCCACCTATGAATGGTCCAAAATAAGGAATCATGTTGGTAATAAAAACAACAAAAGCTAATAATGGGAAAAACGGTAAGCCCATCAGTCCAAATCCGACTAGTGCAATCAATCCAATAATGACTGAATCAATGAATTTCCCATAAATAAAATTACCAAAAATACGATGTGATTTAATCGCATAACCATGAATTAAATTCAAATTTTCTTGACTAATAAAACAAAGCATAAAACGATCAAAAATACGTGCAAGTTTTTCTGCTTCAATCAAAATATATGGACAAAAGATCAAGCCCATCAAAATAGTTAATAACGTACTCCCCGTTTTACCTGCAAAAGCAATTACTTCCATAAAATCATTTGCGCTAAGACTTTTGATAGAATCAACAAAAGTCTGCTCCACCTGGATAATCGTTCCAGCTAAATTAGGATCTTCAAAAGAACTATTTATCGATGCTTCAAAACTCTTAACATATGTATCAATATTTTTAGCAAATTCTACTGCATAATCCATAACCATAGGAATTAACCAGGTCAATAACAAAATAATCATTAAAATTACTGCCAAGCTCACTAATAAAACACTTAATACACGTCTATGCTTTTTCAAAAATGAGCTTTGACAGTTTTCAAACAGTTTAGTCACCATCTGTACTAACGGCTCTAAAAAATAGGCTAGTACCCCACCTATAATAATCGGGAAGCACGCATTTAATAATACCGAAAACCATGATGGTTCAAATACCTTATAAACAACTATTAACAAAATTCCGATTATTAACAGTCCACTATATTGTTTTAATTTATCTTTTTGCATTTATAATTCTCCTTAGATAGTTATCCTAATTATACCATAATTATGCAGGCATTTTCCCTTTTTATTCCACTTATCCAAAAGTTGCTCTATATACGACAACGTCATTACTTCATAAACCTCTTTACTAACTAGATCATATAAATGGAAATCATCATTAATAACAACTAAAGTTAGACCGTATTCACTTAATTTTTCCAAAATAAAACCCTCCTCAATGCAGTTTATGCATTAAAAGAGGGAATATTACTCATATACATGATCAAACTTAAAGAAAGCATTACACCGCCAAATACATCACTAAAATAATGGACTCCCAAATATATACGACTTAATGTCACAAATAATATAATTATTATACATCCGCTGATCAACAACTTGCGATATTTCAACTTACTATGATACAAATAATAAATAAATAATCCATATAGACAAGTTATTGCCATTGCATGTCCACTAGGAAAACTATAATTAGTTTCGTTGACTAAATGCACAACACTTGGTCGAGGCCGCTTAACAATAAACTTTATAATTCGATTAAGCAGCTGCTGGATAAATGACGCTGCTAAGCAAACTAGAGCAATTCTTTTACTGATTATAAATGCAACACAGATTGCTCCAATAATCCCGATAAAACTTCCTAGATGAGTTACCATAATTACAATTGGTGTTACTCTTTCATTAATCAGTATTTGCAGCAATTGATAAACAAAATTATCGATTGGTTTAATTATTCCAGTCATAATTAGAAAATAATCAAGGATAAACAAAGCTAATGGGATTAAAAAAAACCACTGTTTATAATTCTTTTTTAACTTTAACGCCATTTTCTTTAACTATAAATGCTGGTACCCCAACAACTGTACAATTATCAGGGACATCCTTTAACACAACTGTTTGAGCTCCAATAATACTATTATTACCAATCGTAACATCACCAATAACCTTTGCTCCTGCTGAAACCATGACATTATTCAATAACGTTGGATGGCGCTTTACTTTGTGTTCACCAGTTCCAACTCCACCTAAAGTAACACCTTGATATAAAACACAATCATCACCTATGATCGTTGTTTCACCAATAACTACCCCCATACCATGATCAATAAATAAACGCTTTCCAATAGTTGCCCCAGGATGAATTTCGATTCCCGTAAAAAATCTTGCAATTTGGCTAAACATCCGTGCTAAAAATTTTAGATGTAATTTCTTCCACAAAAAACTATTGATCCGATAACAAAACATTGCATGTACCCCAGGATAATTAATAATCACATTTAAGGCATATCTCGCAGCCGGATCCGTCTCTAGTACTTTTTTTATTAAACTCCTATTTTCCATACTCTCACTCCTTCTAGTTAATATATCGATAAATCATCAATAATGCAACTAATATATATTATATTTATGAAATTTTTTATTTTTTTTCTAGGCAAAAATTAAACAGAACTCATCCCCCATGAGTTCTGTTTAAACGTTATTAGATACTATTATAGTGTGTATCTTTCTTCCCCTACATAAATCATTAATTGATTTATAAATAGATTATAGCTTCTATAAGAAAAATGTCAATATAAATATTGAAAAAAACTAATTTTTTTATTATTTTTTAGTATATTCATAAACTATAAAGTGAAAATCATAAATTTGTATACAATTATACACTATTCAAATAAAAAACTGCTATTAAGCAGTTTTTAAATTCCATATAGTTTTAAAATAACATTATAAGCTTTATCAATAATATTTTTAGATAAACGACCTTCAATCGAGAATAAGCGTCCATATGTAGTTTTTCGAAGTTCCTTGTATAATTTAGGCTTGGTATATTTTAAATAACTCCACAAATCATCTTTATCTTGAATACTCTCAGGTGAACCATCATGAGATAAAAGAGCACAAGTTATCAAAGTAATCATTGATAGATACTTGATCATATAATGACGTTGCTTACGAGAGCGCAGTGTATAAATATCATAATAATCAATATATTCACGTGCTGTATCTAATAATGCAGGAATAAAAATATCGTTATTAATAACATTTTCAAATGGATTACGGCCAAAACAGTATAAAGGCATGTCGATATAGCAAAATGATCTAATATATGGAAGAGGAGCGTAGGCAAACATCTCCATATAAAAAGTTGCATTTAGAGGAAAATTATCAATCACTTCTTTAATAATCTTAGTTTTTATAATTAATGCCGGTGTTAATAAATATTGCTGTTTTTTGAAATGTTTTATTTCATGCCAGCCAAAAATTTTATCACTTGGCAAAAGCGAACGATAGCTTACTTTGCGTGGTCTTTTTCCATAACAACAAAAATAATCGGTTACTAAAACATCCAGATTTGCTTGTACTCGAATAATATCTTTTAATGTTTCAATGACCCGTACTAAAGATGCCTGATCAAACCAGTCATAACTATTCAAGAGTTTAAAATATAATCCGGTGGTATACTGATAAGCACATTTAATATCATCGATATTTTCAGTATTTTTAATAACTTTAAAAGTATCAGGGTATTCATTTTGATATTCCATTGCTACTTCATAAGTTTCATCAGTTGAATTTTTATCAATAATAATAACTTCTAGTTCATCTTTTAATAATAAACAGGAACCCAATGCTTTGTGCATATACTCGATTGCGTTGTAACAAGGAATACAGATAGTTAATAACTTCATAATAGCCTCCATTTATATTCTTAGTTATATCTTAGCATATTTATGGCATAATATATAGTTGATATTGCATTTGGGACGATTTTATGGTATTTTATTTAAGTATACGTTAAAGGAGAATTGCTATGTATTTCGTAATAAATTGTTTTATTAGTGCAGTATGTATTATTTCTTTAATTTTATTCACTGAAGTCTTTCCTAAATGGACTAAATTATTAGTTGGTGCCGTACAAGTTGTTACAACTTCTTATGCTATTGCTATTCTAATTAAAAAAATCGGTGAATGGACTTCGGTATGGTCAGGAGATTATAAATACATTAATAGTAATTTCTTATGGATCCTACCTATCGTTGCTGTAATTACTATTGCAGTTGCGTACATCTGTAATAAAAAATCAAAAAAAGCAGCAAAATAAAAACATGAATTCAAATTCATGTTTTTATTTTATACCTTTTTCTTTAGCAATTGCATCTAATGTTGCTGCCATCCGAGTTAATGCTTCGATAACTTGTTGATCATCACGATAAACACCTAATACAATACGTAGATGTCCTGCTCCACCGGGTCCATAATTAATTCCATCATTAACCGCCACTTTAGCTTCACTAATAAGACGCTTACAAATCGCACTACTATCGCCTAAAGCGCTAACATCAACCCAGGCTAAGAAACCAGAGGCTGGCAATTCCATTGAAACCCCAGGTACTGTATTTAAAATATTGTAAGCTTGATGACGACGAATATCGTAAGCACGGTTGAATTCATCCATAAATTCAGGATGCTTAAAAGCTTCAATTGCAGCAATTTGACTAACAGTATTAGTTGCCCCAATCACACTTACCGCACAACCATACATCACATCCATAATTACATCACTTGCCATAATATAGCCAACTCGATAACCGCTTAATCCCATCCCTTTAGAAATTGAACAAACGGTAACTGTATGTTCAAACATACCATCTAAAGCCATCGGTGCAATAAACTCATTTTCAAATGTAAAATCTTCAAAAGCCTGATCACAAACAAGTACTAAATCATGTTTTAAAACCACTTCCCTAATTGCCATAAGACTTTCATGATTATAGACTGTTGTAGTCGGATTATTAGGATGAGTTAAAACAATCATCTTAGTCTTGTTACTAACTAGTGATTCTAATGCTTGGTGATTAATTTGATAATCTTCAGCTTCATTTAATTCAAGAACTACCGGCGTAGCCTGCATCATTGTAATATTTTGCATATTATTAGGATAACTTGGACAAGGAATGATTACTTCATCACCTTTTTCCAAGAAAGGATACATTGCAAAGAATAAAGCACTATCACTTCCAGGCGTAATAATTACGTTTCTAGCCGGATTTAAATCTACTCCATACATTTTCTTGGCTTTTTGACAAATCATTGCCCTAAGCTCCATATTTCCCGTTGGAGCAGTGTAATGCGCTGCTACAGGAGATTTTATTGCTTCAAGTGTTTTTTCCATAATATGCTCAGGAATTGAAAAGTCAGGCATAAAAGGATCGGCCCATCCCATTAATGCTACTCCATTTTCAGCTAATTTAGCAAAACTATCACCAACATCCGCTTTTTCTACCTCGCTGAATAGCCCGCCTTCAAACCCTAAAAACTCTTTTTTCATTCTATTTTTCATCTTAGTACCTACTTAATAAAATAAATATTTTTACGTCCCGGATGTAAATAAATTAATCCATCTCGAGTAAATGCTACTGTTTCTTCAGTATAGAAATAATAATCTTGGCCAAAAGCTTTGCTCTTTGTATTTAATTCAAGTGCATATGTTGTATCATATGACATTAACACATCACCTTTAACAGGAATTGCTTTTTGATTATTCCATAAACCAATCGTTGTCCCTGGCCCATGACCATAAATATTACATGGATGAGAATATAATACAGCTTCAATTCCTTCATCTTTACCTTGTTTCAAAGAATCTATCAAAACATCATTACCACTTTTACCATCAGCCATGTTTTCAGCCACAATGTCTTGAAAACGATCATTAACCTTCATTCCATCAAGCAATTCCTGTGGAATACTCTCTTCATCATCTTTAGCAATATAAGCCAATCTTTGAGTATCCGTACAAATATTCAAATATTTAATTCCAAAATCACAATGTAATAAATCACCTTTTTCAATTACACCAAAATATCGGGGATTATCTAAACCAGGTCGTTGTAAATCAACAGTTGGTTCAAACCAATAATCTAATCCTAGATCTTTAACACGCTGCATCATCAACCATTGTAAGTCCTCACAAGTAGTAACCCCTGGAATAATACTTTTTGAACTAAAAGCTTCTTCAATCACAGAAAAAGCAACCTCCATAACTTCTGGATGTAATTCTAATTCTAATGGAGTACGCAACTCCATCAGCTTAATTGCCAACATATCATTACGTACGATTCGTTCAGCATATTCTGGAGCCATTTTTGCTGTAATCATTTCATATAACCCCTGTGTCAATCCATCACTAAAAGCAAAATTATTTGAAACATTGACTGCAATTGTTTGTGGATCATATTCTTTGCATAAACGATTTAAACAAGCCATTTGATCTTCATTATTAAAATCAGTCCAATAACTTGTATAATATGGCGCTAATTCCTCACTTGGCATACAGAGAGAAAAACGATGTATATTATCCCCCTCTTTAACAAAAGCAAACAATGAAATTCTTCGTGCAGTTGGATAATTAGCTGGTGTAATTGCATGAAATAATGGATCTTCATTATATTCTTTAGAAGCACTGATCCACATATCAACATCATATTTTTTCATTACTTTAGGTAAAATAAGTTCTAATCGTTCTTTCAAACAAGCATCTTTAATTTGATATTGTTCTTTTACTGATCTAATCTCTTTCATAGTTTCCTCCTAGAAAAATAAGGTACACAAAGTGTACCCTATTTTATTTCTTATTTTTCAACTTTAGCATAAGCTAATTGATAATGTCCTTCTGGTGAATGAGTTACACCTGTTACTTTAGAAGACATTAAGTATGGTTCAGCATATCCAAATAATGGAATTACATAATGTTGTTCACCAACTAAATAGTTTTCTGCAGCATGTAAAGCATTCATACGTTCAGTTTTATCATCAATTGCATTAGCAGCAGCTACTAATTCTTCGTATTTAGCATCATCTACTATGTTACCTGGAGTAGTTGAACCAACATACATTGATAAATAAGCCATTGGATCGATGAAGTCAGCAGTCATGGCATGACGACAGATTTCGAAATCACCTTTGTCACGAGCATCAAAGAATGCTTCACCTTCAGTTGCACTTAAAGTAAGATCAATATAAGCTTCTTTCATAGATGCTTGCATTGCTTGAGCAACGTTTTTATGCATAGTGTTATCATTGTAAGTATATGTTAATTTTAACATATTACTTTCACTATAACCTTTAGAAGTCATGATAGCTTTTGCTTCATCTAAGTTATAAGTAGCTAATTTTTCTACAGCATCTTGTTCTTCACGGAAGTCACCAGTTGCTCCAGGAATACCTTTTGGAATTAATCCATTTAATTCATAAGCATTGTCACCATATCCTAATGCTTTTAAAACATTAGCACGGTTAATTGATAATCCGATTGCATTACGGATATCAGCATCTTTTAATTCTTCTCTTGTATTTTCATCACCAGCATTGATTAATACGTAGTAGTTACATACAAAAGGATCGATTTTCCAAGATTGTTTCTTTAATTCATCCTTGCTATTGATAGTATCAATGTTACAAGAAGTAGCGAAATCTAAATCACCTTTTTCAAACGCACTAGTTTGTGCATCCATATCTGACATTACTTTAAAAGAAATAGAATTTAAAGTAACATTTTTAGCATCATAATATTCATCATTTTTTTCTAATAACACTTCATCTTTAGTGTTTACAGAAGTTACTTTGAATGCTCCATTGTAAGGAACATCAGAATTGTTACCCCAAGAAGATTTTGTAATATCTTCAGCATTTTCTTTCAAATAATCTTCTCTAACTGGATAGAATACAGTGTTAGTTAATAAAGAAGTAAAGTAAGCACATTTAGATTTTAACTTAATTTGAATAGTTGTATCATCTAAAGCAGTTGCTCCAAAGTCTTTTAATTCATCCATAGTAGTATAAGGAGTGTCAGTTTCTTTACCTGTTTTCTTATCCTTTACCATATGAGAAGTACCATCAATATATTGCCAAATAAATTGTGTGTAGTAACCACCAGTAGTTACCGCACGTTTCCAAGCATATACGAAGTCAGAAGCTTTTACTTTTTCTCCATCGCTCCATTTAGTATCCCCAGAAATCTTAATTGTGTAAGTAAGACCATCTTCACTGATTTCAGGCATATCAGTTGCTAAATTAGTAATTACATTACCATCAGTATCAAGTGTATATAAACCTTGATAAACTTGCGCTAAAATGTTAGCAGTTACTGAATCATCAACGATTGCAGGATCTAAGTCAGCAGTGTCTTTTCCTACTGCAACTCGTAAATCGGCTTCACTTCCGCCACCACAACCTGTTAAACAAGTTAGAGCCATTAAGAAGCTAAGACCATAAGCTAATAGTTTTTTCATGTTTTTTCCCCTTTCAACTATTTCTCATATAAGAAACATGCCACTTGACGATTTCCAACTGTTTTTAAAGCTGGTTTCTCTTGTGCACATCTCTCAGTTGCCTTTGGACAGCGTGTCCTGAAGACGCATCCACTAGGCGGATTTATCGGACTTGGAAGCTCACCTTCCAATACGATACGTTTTTTGTTGCGTGCTACCTTAGGATCCGGAATAGGTACCGAAGATAACAGCGCTTGAGTATATGGATGAAGTGGCTCATGATAAATATCATCAGCATCCCCAATTTCAACCATATTTCCCAAATACATTACCCCAATACGATCAGAAATATGTTTAACCATACTTAAATCGTGGGCGATAAATAAATATGCAATTCCCATTTCATTTTGAATCTTTTCAAGTAAATTGATAACCTGTGCTTGAATCGAAACATCCAAAGCTGAAATCGGTTCATCACATACAATAAACTTTGGATTTAATGCAAGGGTTCTCGCAATTCCAATTCTTTGTCTTTGTCCTCCTGAGAACTCATGAGGATAACGACGAATGTGATCTGGTTTCAAACCAACGATCTCTAATAATTCACGAACTCTTTTTTCGCGTTCTTCTTTTGTATCATAAACCCCATGAATATCCATTGGTTCACGAATAATTTCCCCAACAGTCATTCGTGGATTTAAACTTGCATATGGATCTTGAAAAATCATCTGCATATCACGACGGAACTCTTTTAATTTAGCTCCTTTAATTTTTGTAATATCTTCACCTTCAAAAATGACTTGCCCTTCTGTTGGATCATAAATTTTAACCAAAGCACGTCCAGTAGTACTTTTACCACATCCAGATTCTCCAACTAAGCCAAAAGTTTCACCAGGAGCAATCTCAAAATCCACTCCATCAACTGCTTTTACAACTTGTTTTTTAGCTAAGAATCCACCAGATACTGGGAAATGAACTTTAAGTCCTTTTACTTTTAAAATTGGTTCACTCATTGTCTATTCCCCTTTCCTTTTCAAATATGGATTATTTAACCAGCATGAGCTGCAGTGAGTACTTGAAAAATTACGATACTCATCCATGTGATCAACACAAATATTCATTGCGTTTTCACAACGATCAAGGAATGGACATCCTTCTGAAATATTTAATAAATCAGGTGGTGATCCAGGGATCGGATGTAATTCTTTTTTCTCTAAATCTTCAGGATTGGCAATACATGAAAGTAATCCTTTTGTATATGGATGTTGTGGATTATAGAAAATTTCATCAGTAGTTCCAGTTTCTACAATTTTACCACCATACATAATAGCAATACGATCACAAATACTAGCAACTACTCCTAAATCATGAGTAATCATGATAATACTTGAATCGATTTCATCTTTTAAACTTCCAATCAAATCTAATACTTGCGCCTGGATTGTAACATCTAACGCTGTTGTAGGTTCATCAGCAATGATTACTTTTGGATCACACGCTAAAGCGATTGCAATGATGATTCTTTGACGCATCCCACCAGAGAATTGATGAGGATATTGACGAATTCGATCTTCTGGTGAAGGAATTCCTACTTTACGCATTAAATCAATCGCTTTATCACGTGCTTCTTTTTTTGAAATTTTTGGATTATGATTAATAATCGGTTCAATTAATTGAGTCTCAATTCTTAATGTCGGATTTAAGAAAGTCATTGGATCTTGGAAGATCATTGCCATATCATTACCACGAATTCGATCCATTGTTTCTTCATATTTTTTACGACTATCAAAATGAGTCGGTGCTATTTCTTCACCATCAATTTTAATTGACCCATTAGTTACACTACCATTTCCAGCTAGTAATCCCATAATTGAGAACATTGTTTGTGATTTACCTGAACCAGATTCACCAACAACACCTAACACTTCGCCCTTATCTACATAAAATGATACATCACGAACAGCTTTAACTGTTCCATTTTCGGTACTAAATTCAGTAGTAAGGTCATTTACTTCTAACATCTTCATTCTATAATTCCCCTCCTACTTCTTCTTAGGGTCAAGGGCATCCCCTAAACCATCACCAATAAAGTTTAAAGCTAACATAGTTAAACAGATTGCTAAAATTGGCCATACAACCTGTAATGGCTGTGAACTGATCATCGCCCGTGCATCATTAGCTAAAGTCCCCCAGCTGGCTTGTGGAGCTGATAAACCGATACCTAAGAATCCTAATGTTGCTTCATAGAAAATTGCACTTGGAACTAACATTGTAAATGAAACAATAATTGGTCCCATACTATTTATAATCAAGTGTTTTAATAAAATTCTTTTTTTGCTAGCGCCTAAAACAAAGGCTGCTAATGAGAATTCTTGTTCTTTTAAAGTCATTACTTGAGCCCGTACTTGTCGAGCCATCCCCATCCATGAGGAAATACAGATCCCAATTATGATCGACTGGAAATTTGAACCCAATACAACTGTAATCATAATTAAGTATAACATATCTGGGATAGAATATAAGGCATCAACGATACGCATCATAATCATATCGACTTTTCCGCCAGCATATCCAGCGATAGCCCCATAAGTAACCCCAACACATAAAGAAATAATTGCGGCTGAGAATCCAACTGCAAGTGAGATCCGCCCACCGTACATAATCCTAACCAGTACATCACGACCAAAACGGTCAGTACCAAAGATATGATCCATTGATGGACCAGCGAAAGTATTAGCCATATTTTGTCCATCATAAGTGTATGATGAGAAAATTGGCACAAAGATACATCCAATTGCCATTACCAATAAAAAGCATAACCCAATCAATGCTAATTTATTTTTCTTGAAACGATTCCAAGCATCTGCAATATATGTTTTACTTTCGTAAGCGATTTTTTCGCTATTCTTTTTCGAATCATCTAACTTCTCAAACATTTCTGGAGTAAGTTCGATGTTCATTACCTTATTTTCTTCCATCTTGCTTCCTCCTATTTTAATTTGATTCGTGGATCTACTACTGCTGATAGTAAATCAGTAATAATATTAAATGAAATTACCAAGAATCCTAAGAATATTGTTAATCCCATAATCATTGAATAATCACGAGTTTGAATACTTGAAACCATTTCTCGTCCAATTCCTGGTACTGAGAATAGAGTTTCAATAACGAAACTTCCTGTTAACATGTAGGCAAACGCAGGACCTGCATATGTAATAACTGGAATCAATGCATTTTTTAACGCATGCTTAATAACGACCTTTTTATAAGGTGTTCCTTTTGACCGCGCTAAGATAA
Source organism: Erysipelatoclostridium sp. MSK.23.31 (assembly GCF_019125875.1). Classification (NCBI taxonomy): domain Bacteria; kingdom Bacillati; phylum Bacillota; class Erysipelotrichia; order Erysipelotrichales; family Coprobacillaceae; genus Thomasclavelia; species Erysipelatoclostridium sp. MSK.23.31. The sequence goes on from NZ_JAHOCB010000023.1 coordinate 32,927, forward strand.
TATAATCTTGACGCATAACTTCAAGCATACTACTTCTAGTTAAACGACATACCATGGCAATTGGATAAAACGCCAATGACAAGGCTGGTAAAACATAATGAGCCGGTGAAGTCAGCCCCACAAATGGGAACAGCTTCAATTTAACCCCCAGAACAATCATTAAAAGTACCCCGATCAAAAATGATGGTACAGATACCCCGATTGTTGCAATAAACATACAAAGATTGTTAAGCCATTTACGTTTTGATAATGCAGCTGCAGTACCTAGTGCAACTCCAATCACTAGTGCTGAGGCAAAAGCAATTGCACCTAGTCTCGCTGTAACTGGGAAACTTTGTGAGATTGTTGTACCTACATCACGTCCAGGACGAACAATACTTTCCCCTAAATCACCATGAATCAAATCATTCATGTATAGAGTATATTGCTCAAATACTGGCTTATCTAAATTGTACTTTTTAATCGCAATTTCGCGTGCCGCTTCATTTTTATATTTTTCACCACTAATTGGCGACCCTGGTGTTGCCTTCATCAAAAAGAATGTTGCTGATGAAAGTAAGAACAGTGTTACGATACCAATGAGCACCCGCTTTAAAACATACCTAAACATTTAATCACCTATTCCTTTACTATATATCTACTAGGATACCTTAATATGTATCAAATTTCAAACATTTTTTTACACGCTAACCCCATGAGCCCCTAGGGATTCCGCCCAAAAACCGCAAATTGTATACGATTATACACAATTTGTTGGTATTAAAATTTTTTTATAAATACCATACTTTAATTGATTTCTGCGATAATTATACCAATAATTTATTATCAAGTCAATAATTTATTTAATTTTGTATTAAAGCGCATACAATTTAATTTTCAGAATAAATCCCTTTTCTCATACTTTTAGCACTATTTGCTGCCTCAATAATTTCATTTTTATAAGTGTAGTCATATCCGTAATCATAGAACTTTTCAACTAAACCTTCACGAGCAATTTGTTCTTGAAGTAATTCACCATCTACAAAGACCCATGCTAATAAACGCCCATACTTATCTTTACTATCACCATCTACATTTAATTCCAATTCGATTTTCGCAGCATTCGTCAATTGTGTTTTTGTATAATCGCTCGCTTCTTTACCATACGGCTCTATCTCTTTAGTTGATTCAGGTGTATCAATATATAAAAAACGAACTTTTGTACTCTCACCATCTACATTGAACCATGCTGTGTCACCATCAACACATCTATCTAAAGTTACTTCAAATCGTTCGCCTGTGGGAATTGATTTGTTCTGCTGATAAAAATTGTAACCAATTACCGCCAAGATAACTATGATTCCAAGCCATGATCTTAATAATTTCTTTTGTTGTGTTTTTGTTAGTTTAATCTTCTTAGCCATTAATTCCAACCGCCTTTTTCGCTAATACATCAGCTCTTTCATTATAAAAATCACCACTATGGGCTAATACTTTGACAAATGCAATTTTTAAATCTTGACGATACTCTTTTACTTTACGCTGATATTCTTGTGTTCCTGGTTTGTTTGCTTTCCACATACCATTTGCCCATTTTTCAATTCCCTCGTAATCAAAATAAATACAAATTTGTTTATAACCATTGTTTTTAGCAAATTCCATTGCACAAATACTGCCTAAAATTTCACCCGCAACATTACGCATCGAAGCATAATTTTCATCAGCACCTTTACCATACATTTCTTTGATTACTTTTTGTTCCTCAATAATCACACATCCAAAACCATATTCATGTGTCTTAATATTGTAGCTGCCATCAACATAAGCAATTAAACCCCCATCAAATTCTATCTTTTCTTCTTTAATAAATACTTTTGCATCCTCTAATGAAGTAAATGATTTATATATTGCTCCTTTAAATTTCTCAACTTGTTTCTTACATTCATCCCAAGATGAATAAATTCCTGGTTTGCGACCATTTTTTACTGCATAATATTTAGCCATAACTTCTCCTTTAATAATTGATAAAATGATTTTAAACTAGAAATTCTATTTAGTAAAGAAACTTAAAGGGTACTAAAGTAAGAAAAATTAATTTCCTTAGCCCTCAACAGTTGTCTATTTATCAATAATGAGTATAATTAATGTATTAGGTTAAAGGAGAAATAATATGGATATTGAAGAAAGATTTTTAAAATATGTAAGCATTGATACACAATCAGATGAATACTCAGATACTACCCCTTCAACGCTGAAACAACTAGATTTAGGAAAAGAATTAGTTAAAGAAATGTTGGAATTAGGAATCACAGATGCACATTTGGATGAATACGGTATTGTTTATGGAACAATTAAAGGGAATGGTGGTACCGGGGATATCATCGGCTTTATTGCTCATATGGATACTTCTCCAGATGCTAGCGGAACTAATATTAAACCTCAAAAAATCAATAATTATGATGGTTCTATCATCGAAATCAATAAAGAATTAGGACTTTCTTTAGACCCTGAAGAATTTGTTAGTCTAAAGAAAATGGTTGGTCATGATTTAATCACTACTGACGGTACTACTTTATTAGGAGCTGATGATAAAGCTGGTGTTGCTATCATTATGGATTTAGCAAATTATTTGTATGAACATCCTGAAGTCAAACATAATGATATTAAAATTGCTTTTACTCCTGATGAAGAAGTCGGGCGTGGAGCTGATAATTTCGATGTTAATAAATTTGGAGCCAAATATGCCTATACTTTAGATGGTGGGGATATTGAAGAATATAATTATGAAAACTTTAATGCATATAGTGCTCAAGTTGAAATAACCGGAAAATCAATCCACCCAGGAAATGCCAAAGATAAAATGGTTAGTGCAATCAATGTTGCAATTGAATTTGAAAACATGCTGCCAGCTCAGCAAAAAGCATATTTTACTGATGGTTATGATGGTTTCAATCATCTTCACCATTTAGAAGGTGGTTGTGAAAAAGCTACTTTAGAATACATCATTAGAAATCACGATCTTACATTAGCCAAAAAACAAATCAATGATTTTAAACGTATTAAAAAATATTTAGATGAAAAATATGGATATGAATTGATCAAACTAGATATTAAAGAATCATATTTAAATATGGCAGAAGTTATCAAAGAAAATTATTATATAATTGAAAGATTAGAAAAAGCAATGAATAGTGTTGGAATCCAAGGTTTTGCTAGTCCTATCCGTGGTGGTACCGATGGTGCTCGCTTAACATTTATGGGGCTTCCTTGCCCAAACATCGGCACCGGCGGTGATAATTTCCATGGTCCATTTGAATTTGTTTCACTCACGATGATGAAACAATCAGTTGAAATTTTAAAAGAGCTGATTAAAGAGTAGTTTTATGAAACGCTGTTTATTCATTATTAATCCGTCTTCGGGACAACGGACTATTCAAAACACTTTAGATAAATTAATTGGGCAGCTTACTTTGCGTCAATTAATTAATCATATTGATGTTTTCTACACCTTAAAAAAAGATGATGCTTATTTTAAAGCACTAAATGCTGACGAACAAGACTATGATTTCATTACAGTAGTTGGCGGTGATGGAACGATCAATGAAGTAGTTAGCGGGATGGTTGCCAGCGATAAAAAAATTCCACTATGTATACTGGCAGCAGGAACTGTCAATGACTTCGCAAATTATTTGAACCTACCTAGCAATATCGAAGGAGTTTGTAATTTAATCAATAATTTTAAGACTGTCTGTTGCGATGTAGGTAAAATCAACGAACGCTATTTTATGAATGTGGCTGCCGGGGGAATGTTCAGTGATGTATCATTCACCGTTAGCAAAGCTGATAAAAAAAGATTAGGTCCCTTAGCTTACTATCTAAACGGTATTGCTAATCTTCCTAGTCAATTAAATACTAATATTAATTTAAAAATTGTTTTAGATGATGCTAATATTTTAGAAACAGAAGCAAAAATGTTTATGGTTACAAATACAAATCGTGTTGGCGGATTTGAAAATATTATCCCTTATGCAGATATTCAAGATGGAATGCTTGATTTAATCGTAATAAAAAAATGTTCTGTTACTGATTTAGTTGCTCTATCAAAAGATTATTTGTTGAAAAAACATGCTAATAGCCCATTTATTTCTTATGTTCAAGCAAAAAAAATTGAGATTTACAGCCAACAAAAAGTTGTAATTGATATTGATGGTGAAGAGGGGTCACCATTGCCAGTGACAATTGAAGCAATAAGCCAAGCTATCAATATTTTAGTACCATAGGAGTTTGTTAAACAGACTCCTTTTTTATTGTTTGATTATTTAATTTATATTATAATCTATCTGTACATCAAGGAGGAAATTACATGCACCCAAAATATCATTTAACAGCCCCTAAACATTGGATCAATGATCCTATCGGGTTTATTTATTACCAAAATAATTATCATTTATTTTATCAGCATTTTCCTTATGAAAATAAGTGGGGAACAATGCACTGGGGTCATGCTACTAGTAAAGACCTAGTAAACTGGGTTGACCAGGGAATTGCATTATACCCTAGTAAAGACTTTGATGCAAATGGTTGTTTTTCTGGTTCAGCATTAGAAGTTGATAAAAAAATGTATCTATATTATACGTCTGTTGTTTATCAAAAAGTCAATCCCGAAAATATTCATAAAACTGCCCCAGGTTATGATTTTTATTCTAGCCAAAGTATGATTATAAGCGATGATGGATTTAACTTCGATAATCTTAATCAAAAACAATTGATCATTCCAGTATTTAAAGATGGCGAAGTCGGTCATCCTGTTCATACACGTGATCCAAAAGTATGGAAATTCCAAGATACTTACTATATGGTTTTAGCAAGTAAGTATTTAGATGATAACAATGATTATAATGGTCAATTATTATTTTATACTTCTAAAAATGCAACTGAATGGCATTATGCTAATAATTATCGCGGCATTAAATGCGGTGATATGTGGGAATGCCCAGATATTTTTACAGTTGCCCATCAGGATATATTGATCATGTCTCCAGAACGGACTAATGATAGCGGCTATCCATCTCACGCACGTATTACAACAGCTAATTTTGATCATCAAAACTGTCAATTAGAGATTACTGGTGAACTAAATTATCTTGACTATGGTTTAGATATTTATGCTCCCCAAACAACGATTGACGAAGCCGGACGAAGAATTTATGTAGGCTGGATGCGTATGCCTGTTGCCGATGAAGCTAACTGGATTGGATTAATTACTTATCCACGTGTAATCACATATCAAAATGATGCTATATTTACGAATATTCATCCATCTGTCGATGGTCTCTTTAAAAAGCCTGCAACTGAGTTTAAAGCTACGCAGGCATGCAAGATCGTGACTAATTTAAAAACAGGTGATTTCATAAATATTGGAGGTTATCTTATCAAGTATGACGATTGTCTTTGTATCGATCGTTCTAATGTGTTTAAATCTGATACGGCATTAAAAGAGCTACGTTCACCAAAAATCGATCACTGTAATTTAAACATCTACTATGACCAGGATATTATTGAAATTTATATTAATAATGGTCAATATGTTTTATCAAATATCGTCTATGAAATGGCAGATACGATTAAGAGTAATACTGGTTTTGAAATCTTTACTGACTAGAACTTGTTTTAAACAGGTTCTTTTAGTTTAAAAATAACTTATTATGGCAAATATTGCTGATTTAAAACCGTTTTATACTTCTGTGACCCCAATTTATTAAATTTTCAGAAAAACTCCTCAAATTCAACAAAATCAGTCATTTAAGGTAGGTATATTATTATAATCATTTCAATATTTTATGAAGACAACTTTGATTAAAAAATTATTCTTTTTACCAAAATAATAAAAGCGAATTCTCTTGAGAACTCGCTTTTGCCTTTATCTGCTGGGAATTACTATTGCGGCAATAATATAAGCAATAAAGCCACTGCCTCCCATAGCAGAGAAAATAATCCAACCTAATCTTACCAATGAAGGATCAAGATCAAAGTATTCTGCAATTCCACCACATACTCCACAAACCATCCGATCTTGTCGTGATCGATAAATTCTTTTCATTTCTTACACCTCCATCTTAATTCTAATACTTCCAACATTACAATCAGCTTCTATTTTACGTTGACCGCCACTATGACTATATTCATCACTCAGTCCGTCACTTCGATAACTTCCAATACTAATATCACCAACATCACTATCGACTTCATAACTGTAATCTGATTCACTACCTACCATTGTTGCATCAATATCTCCAGCATCGCAGTTAAATTCACTTCGATAACTATTCAACAAGTTAATCCGTGCATCCCCGGCATCAACGTCTACTTTAGTATATGATGCAATAATATTTTCGGCCTTAAAACTTCCAGCATCCACATCAATTTCAACATCATTAGCCTTCAAATTAGGAACAATCAATTCTCCAGCATCTACTTCTAATTCAACCTTATTAAATTCATAGCTATTCGGTATATAAATTTTAATTCTAGTTGTTATATCAGTAACATTTATAAGATGCCAAAATCTAAAACTATCCTTTACAATCAAAGTGTTTTGTTCTTGATATAATTTAATTTTTTTGCTCACATTTTTTGCTTCAACTTTAATTGTACTACCTTCATATTCAATTAATTCAACAGTTCCAGCTTCTGCTTGAATTTCCAAATTTTTAATGTCTGTAAATTCTTTTGTTACATCCATCGTTTTAGTAATAGGTAGACTGATTGTAAAATCACCCTTATCATAAAGAGTTTCCAGTTCTGAAAAACCACCAATCATCGTACCGCTGATGAACAATACAATTGCAAGCAACAACGATCCTAATGCCACATACCCTATTTTTTTCATCGCCGATCACCTACCCTATTAAATATATTTTGACAAAAATCAACGATTCCTCTAATAACAGCAGGGATTATTTTAATCAAACCTTTAGCTAACCAGAAAAAGACGAATGCTAAAGCAATTAAAGCACATCCTGCCGCCATGGTAATCAATCCTGCGCCTGGATACGCTGCAATAATCATAAATGCTTTGACAAAGCAGACTATCGCACCAATCAAACAAGCGGCTCCACCACACAAAATACCAACTCCAAGGCCAAATACAGCTCCAAAAAAACCTAATCCTAAACCAAGAATCCCACCACCTACTGGTAAAGCTAGAAAAACAGCCCCAATAATGATAAATATTAATAAGATTCGATTTCGGTCGGAATTTCCTCTAAAATTATTCTTGTGACGTTTATTATTTTGATAATCATTATTATCATCAGCAGCTGTCTCCTCTTCACTAATAATTTTAGCATCAATAATTTCACGAGATTGTTTATAATTTGAATTATCCATCCCTTTTTCACTATACTCAATATCCTGATCAAACTGATTATCTAAACCAGCTTTAATGATCGCTGCAACCCGTTCAGGAGAGCCTAAATCATTTATAACCTGCTGTTCATTTTCTGGACCAGCTTCATCAAAATAATCTTCATAATATTGCATAGCTTCTTCTCGTTCAGCATCTTCAATATCTTGAAGTAAAAATGCTAGTTCTTCAATAAACTTTTTACGATTCATAATTATTTCCCCCCTTCAATAATTTTATTGATCTTACGCACATACTCATGCCATTCCCCTTTATACATCTCAAGTTGAGCTTGTCCTTGTGACGTTATTTTATAATAACGTCGATTTCTCCCACCATACTCTTGATCATATGTTTCTAAACAATTATCCTTTAATAATCTTCTTAAAACAGGATACAAGGTCGATTCTGAAACATCAAGAGCAATTCTAACATCTTGTGTAATTTTGTAACCATAAGTTCCCTCGGCCTCCTTGGAAACTACTGAAAGAACAATTGCATCTAGCAATGCAGCTCCTGTATTAAATATCATAAGCCCAGCTCCTTTCATATTTATCTTTCAATAATATTATATTCTATATAGTATTATCTGTCAACTAATAATATATAATTATTATATATTATAAAAAAAGAAACATCATTTGATGTTTCTCATTAGTTACAGGTATGTACTCCTTCCTTAAATTTCTTTAAAGTTTTTGTTATTTCTAACATACATATCCAATATATGTATAAATAATTTTTCCTCTATCAGTAATTTCATTGTTCTAAATGTCTCATAGCTCAAATAAAACGCCATAACCAACACGATTCGCCTCCAAAACATCGCATTGATTCTCAATTGCCCAAACTTTTAATAACGCTATCCAATATTCATCACATCCCAAGCGATTACTATAATTAAGCTGCTTGTATATGAAGCCATTTGAAAATTCTGGAGAATTTTAGATTATAACAAATAAAAGCACTAATATCTTATCCATTCTCAAAATTTAATTTCACTGCCCATCTGATAATATTCCGCTTATTTAAAATAAGATGTATTTCATCGTAACTGAATAATTCCTTTTCATGATTTACAATCATCAAATTTTAAAATTATGACATTGCAATTTTCATCAACGTTTTCCCATAGGCTATTAACATAAATAAAATTTTATCACTTTGTTAATTATTGTTTTTTTTAAGATATTTTTCACATATTCATTTTTAATAATATTTTCAAGGAGGTAATAATGAAGAAGGTTAAAAATATATTGATTGGACTATTAGTATTTAGCATTATTGCGTTATGCTTTATCTTTAACGGTCCCTTAGTTACCGAGGCCTCTAGTGATGATGAAAATAGTCGTCCCTATACACAATTAAAAAATACCACTAGTGATCCGGAAACTATTTACAGTGATAAATATCAAAAAAATATTTATCAGCAGATTAAAAAGATTAAACAAATAAATAATTACACTTTTAACAATCCCTTGTTAATTGAAAATCCTTATGGAACAAACACCACAGGAATCTATATGTATTTTACAACTGATTATCAATGCGTTGCGACATATACCATCAGTTGCGAAGGATACGAAGACTTCACCAGAACACTTAATACTAATAGTTTAAGCGGCTTTTCTAAAGAACATGAATATTTGCTAATCGGATCTATTCCCGATGCTAAAAACACTATTACTGTTACATTAACGGATACCAATGGCAAACAAGTTGATTCTATTACGTGGAGCTATCAAGCACCTAAATTATCAGGCGGTGATCAATATCTCAGCGTTGCAACTGAAAGTTATGATACTACATCAGCGCTAAGCAACGGTTTATACACCGTTTTAGGTAATGATGTAACCGAAGAAAATGATGAACAGACCTATATGCGATTATATGATAACGATGGCGTGATTAGAAGTGAAATTCCTATCATTTCATACCGCAGTCATCGAATTTTATTCGAAGATAATACTATGTATTTAAGTGTTTCAAGCACAAAGATCGTAGGAGTTGATCAAACTGGTTATGTTTCGACAATTTATTCTACTGGTGATTACAAATTGCATCATGACTATATTTTCGACAGTCAAAATAACTTAATTGTTTTAGCCAGTAAAAAGAATGCGGTAACTAGTGAAGATAAAATCATTATGATTGATCATAATACTAAAGCTATCACAGAACTTGTTGATTTAATTGAACTCTTTCCAGATTACTATAAAACTACCGCCAAGCCAGATTCTGCAGATGATTTAGATTGGATGCATATCAACTCACTTGAACTAGTTGGAAAAGATAGTTTGATCATTAGTTCACGAGAAACTTCAACAATTATGAAGTTAGATAATATTTATAGTAATCCAACAGTTGACTATATGATCGGTTCTAATAATTTCTGGCAAGAAAGTGGTTACGATGATTTACTTTTGACTAAGACAAGTGACTTTTCATTGCAGGCAGGACAGCACTGTGTTACCTATGTTGAAGATGCCACTCTTGCCAGCGGACAATATTATTTATATCTATATAATAATAATCTAGCAGTCAGTACAACTCGCAGCGATTATAATTGGAAAGAAGATGATAATTATCAAAATGTTTCTTACGATACTAAAAACGGTATTTCTTATTATTATAAATATTTAATTGATGAAAATAACCGTACTGTTTCTTTGGTTAATACAATCCCCGTTGATTACTCTGGTTATGTAAGCAGTGTCCAAGAACTTGATAACAATATTATTATTGATAGCGGAATGGCAATGTCATGGGGCGAATATGATCAATTTGGTACTTTGATCAAAAAATTCACAACAACCGGGGGCAAATTCGTTTATCGTGTCTTTAAATATGATTATAATGACTATTGGTTTCAATAACCCAATAGTCATTTTTTAATCTATGTATAGATATTTATCATATTTAATATACTAATTAATTTAAATAAAAAGAGCCTAAGCTCTTTTTATTTATTTTTCTAATGCCTGTTTTGCTAATGCTAGAGCACCACACACACCAGCATTATCACCTAAAGCAGGTGATACAATATAATCATCAATCTTATCCGTTAAAATTTCATCTTTTTGAATATATCCATTTAAGAATTCTCTTAAATATTTATGAATTAATGGGAACATTTGTTTTTGTTTTGAGACCCCACCACCTAAGATGATTTTCTTTGGTGAAATAACTAAAACATAAGTTGCTAGAGCCTGACCGATATAGTAAGCTTCTAAATCCCAAGCAGGATGGTCAGCCGGTAATTCAAAACCTTTTTTACCCCAACGTGCTTCAATTGCCGGTCCTGCTGCTAAACCTTCAAAACACGTACCGTGGAAAGGACATTTACCTGCATAAGTATCGTCTTCACGAACAATCATATTCATGTGTCCCATTTCTGGATGTAATAACCCATGAACTAAATTTCCTTCAACAATAGCACCACATCCAATTCCTGTACCAATTGTCATATACAAAGCACTGTCTAAACCTTTGGCTGCACCAAAATAAGCTTCACCTAAAGCAGCACCATTAACATCAGTATCGAATCCCATAGGAATATCATAACGTTCCTTTAAAGCACCCATGATATTAAAGTTACCCCATCCTGGTTTTGGTGTTGTTGTAATATATCCATAAGTTGGACTGTTTAAATCTGGATCGATTGGTCCAAAACATCCGACTCCAAGTGCCTCAATATCTTTTCCATCAAAAAATTTAAAAATATTCGCCATTGTTTCTTCTGGAGTTTCAGTTGGGAAAGAATCTCTTTCTATTACATTTCCAAATTCATCACCAATACAAACTACGAATTTAGTTCCTCCAGCTTCAATTGCACCTAATTTCATCTATTCTTCCTCCTCATTTTTACATTTCCATTATAGCTTAATTTACTATACAAATGAATAGTTTAAGTGCAAAAACAGAAACTTTTGACAAGATGTTTCATAAGTTTTCGTAAAATCATCAAATTCATGAAACTACGTTTCATCTAAAAAAATATAGATAGTATTAAACTATCTATATTTATCCGTATGTAATAATTTATTAGCGTTATCAATACGCTCTTGATTTGGTGGGTTAATTCCGTCTAATTGATAAGGAATCCCTAGTTCTTCCCATTTAAATACTCCTAGTGTATGATAAGGTAAAACTTCCACTTTCTTAACATTATTCAAAGTACTAATAAATTTATCTAATTCTGTTAAATATTCATCTTTATCACTGATACCCGGTACTAAAACATGACGAATCCAAACAGGTTTATTTATCGTACTTAAATATTTTGCCATATCTAAAATATTATCATTACCTTTTCCTGTTAACTCTTGATGCTGTGTACTATCAATATGTTTAAGGTCTACTAATAATAAATCTGTATATTTCATTAATTCATTAAATTTAGAAAAAAACGGTTCTTCTCTAGTAAAATTACCACCACTAGTATCAATACAAGTATTGATTCCTTCTTTTTTCGCTAATTTAAATAATTCAATTAAAAAATCAATTTGTAATAATGGTTCACCACCACTAACTGTAATTCCACCATCATTTCCCCAATAGCTCTTGTATTTAAGTGCTTTAGCAATTGCTTCTTGAGGTGTCATTTCCATTGTCGACTTAGCATTAGCCCAAGTATCTGGATTATGACAGAATTTACAGCGTAACGGGCATCCATGTAGAAAGATTATATAGCGTATTCCCGGACCATCAACTGAACCGAAACTTTCAATAGAATGTACAAAACCCTTGATTGCTGTTTCCATGTTAATCTCCTTTTTCATTAAAACAGCCTCTTTTAATTAAGAGGCTGTTGTTATGCTTATTTTTCAATAACTATTACATAGATTTATGGCAAGTTCTTGAAATAACATCCATTTGTTGTTCACGAGTTAAATCAATGAATTTAACTGCATATCCAGATACACGAATTGTGAAGTTTGCATATTCTTCTTTTTCTGGATGTTCCATAGCATCAATTAATTTTTCAGTTCCAAATACGTTTACATTTAAGTGATGAGCACCTTGTGCAAAGTATCCATCCATTACTTGAACTAAATTAGTTTTACGTTCTTCTTCATCATGACCTAAAGTATCAGGGCTGATTGTTTGAGTATTAGAAATACCATCTAATGCCCATTCGTATGGTAATTTAGCAACAGAATTTAATGAAGCTAATAAACCAGATTGTTCTGCACCGTAAGAAGGGTTAGCACCTGGTGATAATGGTTCACCAGCTTTACGTCCATCAGGTAATGAACCAGTAGCTTTACCATAAACAACATTAGAAGTAATTGTTAAGATAGAAGTAGTTGGTTCTGAATCACGGTAAGTGTGATGTTTTTTAAGTTTATTTAAGAATTCTTTTAATAACCATACTGCAATATCATCAGCACGATCATCATCGTTACCATAACGAGGGAAGTCTCCTTCAATTTCGTAATCAATTGCAATACCATCTTCATCACGAACTGTTTTAACTTTCGCATATTTAATTGCACTTAATGAATCTACTACATGAGAGAATCCAGCAATACCAGTTGCAAATGTACGTCTTACATCTGTATCAATTAAAGCCATTTCAGCTGCTTCATAATAATATTTATCATGCATATATTGGATTAAGTTAAGTGTATTTACATAAATATCAGCTAACCATTCCATCATTTGGTCATATCTTTCCATTACTTCTTCGTAATCTAAATATTCAGAAGTGATTGGACGATATTTTGGAGCTACTTGAGTTTTTGTTTTTTCATCGATACCACCATTGATAGCGTATAATAAACATTTAGCTAAGTTAGCACGAGCTCCGAAGAATTGCATTTCTTTACCAGTTTGAGTTGCAGATACACAACAGCAAATTGAATAATCATCACCCCATACAGGACGCATTACATCATCATTTTCATATTGTACTGAGCTAGTATCAATTGAAATCTTAGCTGCATATTTTTTGAAATTTTCTGGTAATGCAGCAGTATATAATACTGTTAAGTTTGGTTCTGGTGAAGGCCCCATGTTTTCTAATGTGTGTAAGAAACGGAAATCATTTTTAGTAACCATAGAACGTCCATCAGTTCCAAGTCCTGCAACTTCTAGTGTAGCCCATACTGGGTCACCAGAGAATAATTGGTTGTAAGAAGGAATACGAGCGAATTTAACCATTCTACATTTCATTACTAAATGATCAATTAATTCTTGAGCTTCAGCTTCTGTGATAATTCCAGCTTCTAAATCTCTTTCAAGATAGATGTCTAAGAATGTTGATACACGTCCAACTGACATAGCAGCACCATTTTGAGTTTTGATAGCAGCTAAATATCCGAAATATAACCATTGAACTGCTTCTTTAGCATTTTTAGCTGGTTCAGAAATATCGAAACCATAAGCTTCAGCCATTTTCTTCATACCATTTAATGCTTTAATTTGTTCAGCTAATTCTTCACGTTGACGGATAGTATCATCTCTCATTGATCCACTTCCGCAATGTGCTAAATCATTTTGTTTTTCTTCAATTAAGAAATCAATACCATATAAAGCAACACGACGATAATCACCAACGATACGTCCACGTCCATAAGTATCTGGTAAACCTGTGATGATTTTATTACGACGAGCTAATCTGATTTCTGGTGTATATACATCGAAAACCCCTTGGTTATGAGTTTTATGATATTCTGTAAAGATTCTTCCTAATTCAGGATCTGGTGTATATCCATAAGTTTCACAAGCTTGTTGTGCCATCTTGATACCACCATAAGGCATAAATGCTCTTTTTAAAGGTTTATCAGTTTGTAACCCTACAACTGCTTCTAAATCTTTAAGTTCTTCGTCAATATATCCAGCACCATAAGCAGTTAATCCAGAAACCACATGAGTTTCCATATCTAATACTCCACCTTTAGCGCGTTCTTCTTTTTGAAGTTCTTGTAATTTACCCCATAATTTATCTGTAGCTTCAGTAGGTCCAGCCAAGAATGATTCATCACCATCATATGGCTTGTAGTTATTTTGGATGAAGTCACGTACGTTCACTTCCTCTTTCCAAAGTCTACCTTTAAAGCCATTCCATTGATCTTTTTCTAACATGTTTCTTTCTTCCTCCTTGAAATTTAATAACTGTTAGTTAAGTTTCTTACTTAAGTTTTAAATAATAATCTGATGGATTTGCAAGGGATGTCATCAAGACTAATATTCTACTACTATCGTAATGCACTTACATAATAAGAATAACACACACTATATTTTGGAAAATAACTTTATTTTCCTTTGTTATCCACGACTGCATTATATTATAAATTGTTTTTATAATTCAAGTCATTTGCACCAAAAAAACAAATTATTTTCAACAAATTTTAATCATTTTTTAAGATATAATGAAACAGTTGTTTTGTTAGCGCTTACAAATACTTTTTTTAACTTTTAAAGATTTTTATTAATAAATTTAAAATAAACGAATATATTATATTACCACGATTTTATTATCTATTTAATAAAATAAAAATATTTTTACATTAAAAATTAAATCTATTAAATAGTAGATTTTTTTTTCAATTTATTATATAGTAATATCTAGTTGTTAGGAGGGTACAAAATGGATTTAACATTCAACACCAATACTGATTTTGATCAAACAAAAGTACTAATTACTAATATCATTAAAAATACTGCTGATGACTATGATTTATTTCTTTCAGAAAATTCAATCAATAATCTCTCAGTACATTTAACCATTGCAATTATCCGGATCAAATCAAATAATTATATTCCCATGAGTAACAGTCAAATCGCTTCATATAAACAAGATCATAGTTATCCATATGCAAAAATGTTATGCGACCGTTTAGCACGTGAATTTGAAATTGATTTTCCTGAAGCTGAGATTTCATTGGTTTCCATGTATCTATCAAAAAATCAAAAATTAGATTTAGAAATAAATTCTGGTTTTGATTTACTTGACGATCAAGTTTTTAAGATTTTAAGAGAAACAATGTATACAATTTATCAAGACTATCATAAAGACTTTAGAAATGATGATAAATTATTCGTTGCTATCGGTTTACATTTAGAACCAGCTTTAGAACGTCTTGCAAATGGTCAACTTGTTGAAAATCCTTTAAAAGAAAAAATAATCGAACGTCATCAAGAGGAATTTAATTATAGTAAGATTTTAAATGATGTTGTTAGACATGATTTAAATCTATCATTCGATGATGATGAATTAGCTTTTATCGCATTACATTTTGTTGTTGCTAATAATCGCATCGATGAATAAAATAAATATCTAAATAAAAATATCTTCATTTCGTTGTGCTTAGTCAGTTTTCTAACTAAACAGTAATAAATGAAGATATTTTTTATTTATTTAAAATAACCAACTCACTTATTCGTGTTATGAATTATTATTTTTAACCAATTTACATCCCGCACTAGTTCCAATTCTTGTAGCTCCTGCAGCTACAACTTTTTCCATGTCTTCAATTGTCCGCACTCCACCAGATGCCTTTACTTCTAAATCATCTCCAACAGTTTGTTTCATCAAAGAAACAGCTTCAGGTGTAGCCCCTCCTGTTGAAAAACCAGTCGATGTTTTAACAAATGTTGCTTGAGCTTCCTTAGCTAATTTACATACTGTAACAATTTCTTCATCGGTAAGAAGACAGGTTTCAATAATCACTTTTACACATTTACCCGCAGCAGCATCAACAACTGCCTTAATGTCATTAAAGACTAGATCGGTATTCCCATCTTTTAGTGCTCCAATGTTAATAACCATATCAATTTCATCAGCACCATTAGCAATAGCATCCTTTGTTTCAAACGCTTTAACGGTACTTGTATTAGCTCCTAAAGGAAATCCAATCACAGTACATACTTTAACATCACTATCAGCTAGAGCTTGAGCGCAATAAGCTACCCAGGTTGGATTAACACATACTGAAGCAAAGTTATACTCTTTTGCTTCATCAATAATTTTAGCAACCATTGCTTTAGTTGCATCAGCTTTTAATACAGTGTGGTCAATCATTTTATTATAATTCATCTTCATCTTCTCCTTTATAATATATTCTTTCAAGTGCCTCTTTAACAATTTGGCTATCACCAGGATAATCTACTTGTCCTACATCGAGTGAAATAAACTTTTCATGTCCCTTACCAAGAATCAAAATGATATCATCTTTACAAGCTATCTCGATTGCCTGTTCAATTGCAATCTGACGTGACTCGATAATTACACTATTAATATCGATAATTTCTTTTTGAATCGTTTTACAAATTTCATAAACATCTTCACCACGATCATCCAATTGTGTCAAAATAACATGATCTAAGTATCGATTCGCTAATTGCCCAAGTTCCTTACGTAATTTGTAATTACGCTTCCCAGGAGCCCCTAAAACCGCAATAATTCGCCCATGCCCTTGTCGAACTCCATCAACATATTCAAAAATAGCTTCATAATTACTAATGTGTTGACAATAATCAATAATAACTGCAAACTGTTGTTCTGTTTGAATCAGTTCCATTCGCCCTTCGATCGGTTTTACATTTTCAACTGCATCAATGACCATCTTATCATCACATCCCATAGCAATCAACACACCGGTTAAAGCCAAGACATTATAAATATTGAACATTGCGATTACTGGGGAATTAACATGAAAAGTATTTCCTTTAAATGAAATATCAAACTCACTATGATCTAAATGTAATTGAATATTTTTAGCCATAATATCACTTTCAATTTCAATTCCGTAAGTCAAAATGCGTCCTTGGGTATTATTTTTTAAAGTCATAAAATTTAAATCATCACTATTTAAAATCGCCCATCCCGTCGGTTTAATCATTTCAAATAATTTTTGTTTAGCTAAAACATATTGTTCCTTTGTTCCATGGAAATCTAAATGTTCAGCCCCAATATTAGTCATTACAGCAATATTAAAATTAATCCCGTCAACACGTCCTAAAGCCAAACCATGACTTGATGCCTCCATTGCAACAACTTTGACCCCAGCTCTATTCATTTCAAACAATTTTCGTTGCAAATACAGAGCTTCTGGAGTGGTATAAGGACATTCCTCTTTACGGCCATTATATTCTAACGAAATCGTTCCTATATATCCACTACTACAATATTTTGCCATAGCATCTTTAATCATTGAAGCAACTACCGTCTTACCACTGCTGCCAGTAACTCCGATAATTTTCATTTTATTACTTGGACAATCATAAAAAAGATTTGAAACACGATTAAGTTCTACTAAAGTATTCTCAACCCGAAAATAAATAATCTTATCATGGTAATAATTAAGATCTTTGGAATGAACGATTACTTTTGCACCCTGAAAAACAGCATCTTCAACATAACGATGTCCATCAACACTTAAACCTTCAATGCAAAAGAAAATCGAATAAGGTTTTACATATCTTGAATCACTATGAATTGAATAGATTTTCATATCGTTGTCAGTATCAAACAATTCATTTAAGCGTTTCATTAAACAACCCTTCCTTCCAAAATTTCATCATATTTATCAATTTTGATCGTTACGATCTCACCAATTAAATTATCAGCTGTTTTAACTTTAACTTTTAAATAATCACCAGCATGACCAATTAAATATTCTCCATCTCTTTTTTCAAATAAAACTTTTAAAGTTTTTCCAATCTGTTTTAAAGCAAACTCATGATTTAGCTCTTTCGATAACTGCAATAAACGATTAGCTCGTTCATGCTTAATTTGATCATTTACCTGATCTTTCATTTTAGCTGCTGGCGTATTTTTTCGTGGTGAATATGGAAAAACATGTAATTCACTATAATTAACTTGTTTAATAAAGTTATATGTTTCTTCAAACTCCTCGTCCGTTTCTCCAGGAAAACCAACTATTACATCTGTCGTAAAAGCAATATTTGGTAAATAACTGCGAATCTTATTAATTTTTTCTAGATATTCAGCTGTTGTATATTTACGATTCATCCGCTTCAAAGTAGCATCACTTCCAGCTTGTAAAGGAACATGTAAATGATCTACGATAATCTCATTTGAGCCGATTAAATCAATAATTTCATCACTAATTTGACTTGTTTCAATCGATGAGATTCTTAATCGCTTTAAGCCTTTGATCTTCACTAAATCTACTAGCAGTTCATAAAAACTATAGTCATCTAGATCCTCACCATAACCAGCTGTATGAATTCCAGTTAAGACAATTTCAACATATCCATTGTCAACTAGCCTTTGGGCTTGGTTTAACACACTTTCTTTTTGTCTTGAACGCACTCTTCCTCTAGCATAAGGAATAATACAATAAGTACAAAAATTATTACATCCATCTTGAATTTTTAAAAATGCCCGTGTATTTTTAAATCGATCAATATTTAGATCTTCAAACTTCCTTAGATTCATTACATTATCAACTTTAATGACCATTTCTCCAGTTTCCAAATGCTCATCAACATATTTGACTATATCACTACGGTATTGAGTTCCAAGAACAACACCAACACCTTCGATTTTTTCAATTTCCTCCGGGGCTGTCTGACTATAACACCCAACTACACAAATAGTCGCTTTAGGGTTCTTACGAATTGCCTTGCGAATCATTTGACGTGATTTACTATCACCCGTATTTGTAACTGTACAAGTATTGATAACATAAACATCAGCAACTTGTTTAAAGTCAACTTCTTGATATCCTGCTTCATTAAAAATCTTCAACATTGCGTTGGATTCATATGTATTTACTTTACATCCTAATGTATGAAATGCTACTGTCTTCATTTACTCACCTTTTTTAATTTCTTTATTAATTTTTTGTAGGTCTTATCACCAACAAATTTATTCTCATATAAAAACTCTAATATTTCTTCATCATCCTGACTATTAGCTAATTTAACCATTGCTTCCTTAATCAAATTAAGATTAGGGTATTCTTTTGTATATCGATCAATTAAATTAATTTCATTTGCAATACGATAATTTTGTCCATTAAATTGATATACCGTTTTAAAATCATCATGATAAAAATAATAACTTTCATCATCTTGACCAACCAGCTGCAACGATGAAAATTGTGAATTGTATGGTTGTATTCCATATAATTCAATAACTTTATCTATTGTTTTAGCATAACTATTTAAATAAACTTGATGTTGTTTTAGTGTTACTAATTGATAATCATTAGCATAATATCTGTTTATAAACGGTTCTAAATAAGGAATATAAATTATTTCTCCACTTTGATGATCTTGAAAACTTGGGAAATTATTAATTATCTTTTCTTCATCATGATTAAACATTTTTCTTTTTTCTTCATAATTCACATATTCAAAAATATCATAATTAGCTGCCATAAATTTATTATAACACTCATCAATCGCTATTTTTGTCCTAATTCCATTTAAAATAACTTCATATGCAAATAAATCTTCCGGTGTCTTTAGTTTATAATTAAAGCCTTCTCCTGCCAGCTCTTTATTACCACCAGTCACAAAATTATATAATCCTGTCTTATTTAATTTTATTTCATAACGATATTTATTTAATAAATCCAATATACTCATTATCCAATCTCCCTAGCATAACCAATTACACTTAAAAAATATAATGGAGCTGTTTCACTTCTCAAAATTCTTTTTCCTAGTGAACAAGCTTTAATTCCTAATTTATTCATCATCTCAATTTCATCAAGTTCAAAGCCGCCTTCACTTCCAACTACAATAGTAATTTTATCACCTGAAGATAATTGGTCTAATGTTTGTTTTAGCACCATATGTTCACCTTGTTTAGCAAGTTCTTCAAAAGCTACTAGATTATGATCACCTAAATATTGATCAAGCTGTTCTAGTTTGATTACATTAGTAATTTCTGGAATAAAATTACGCCATGACTGTTCTGCAGCCTCTTTTAATATTTTTCGATAACGAGTGATTTTTTTAGCAAACTTTTGCTCATCCATCTTTACTACGCAACGCTTTGTTTGAATTGGAACAATACGCTTGACACCAAGTTCTGTAGCTTTTTGTAATACTAATTCAAATTTATCCCCTTTGGGTAGAGCATAAACTAAAGTTATCTCGACATCTAATTCATTATTTTCTTCAAGCCGCTTATCAATTTTAACTAAACCTATCTCAATATCTTCAATTACGCCATAATATACTTGTCCAGCATTATCTATACAGATAATTTCATCACCATTTATATTTCGCATTACCTTTTTAACATGATGCAAATCATCATCCGGTAAAATTAGTTGTTGTTTACTTGTTAAATCTTCATTTATAAAATATCGTTGCATAATAGACCTCCGCTAACATTCTAACACGAATTATCGACAGAGAAAAGCAATAAACGACATCACTTTTTTTACTTTTTCTTCTATTTTTATCAGTATTAATTTAGTAAATTAAAAAGTTGATTTCCATAAGCAAAATGTAGTGAACTGAATAAGTTGGACCACAACTTATTCAGTTCACTACAAATATCACCTTTTTTAAATTATTATTGTCCCCTATTACAATTTCACAACTTGTTAAAACTCGATAGTCACTCGCTACCTATTCACGTAACTCTGGAATTATTTGTGGTTTGGCATTTTTACCAGTTATTTCTGTTTCTTTAGCAGAAATTTTTATCATTGCATTCTTTTCCGTCATAAATGATGACCCATCTGTTTCATTCGTTACTTTAGATAATAATTTAACTGTCTGAGTGTGAAGTTACCCTTTGCCATCTAATGATATCATAGCTCTCTTATCACTCCCTCCCAATAAAAAAACCAAATATAATTTTGCCTAAAAACACAAAAATATATCTGGTCTTACCTCTTCAAAGCAACAATCCTTCTATGGTATAAATATAACACGGAAATGAATATTATCAATATTTTTAGTGAAACCATTAATAAAAATATAATCCAATTTCAGTAAAATTTCAAATTAATTTTCCAAATTTTTCTACGATTTTATCCAAAAAATTATTTCCATAATCATAAAACTTTTGATGTTTGTAAGTTCTTTTAGAAAAAGACTTACCATACTCATGATTTAAACAATAACCAAAATATATTACACTAGAAATTAAATAAATTGAAATCAGCATGATTACTAAGCTGGCAAGCGGCCCATACAAAGCATTATATCGTGTATAATGATTGACAATATAGAAAAAGAATACTCCAATTAAAACAATGCATGCACTAGTAAAAGCAGCTCCAATCAAGCCATATGATAATGGTTTTTTTTCAAATGATAAATATCGATAAAAACAGTAAAATACAATAAATAAACCAGCCAACATAACAATTGTGCTGTTAATTGGTACTAAATAATTAAATAATGTTAATCCTACTAAACCAATTACTAACAAAACAAAAACTACGATAGCTTTAATTCGCACTAAAATCGCATAAGTATCAAAACCTTCATCAGTCATTGAAATCAACATAAAAGAATAAAAAGCATTACTCGCTAAATAAATAGAAAATCCCATTGAAATAATCAATGATACAAATGTTGTATATTCTTGTGACATTACATACTCAACAAAAGGTGCTAAAATTGTTTCAGGAACATAATCATATAGTAAATTAATTAAATTAGGCGCACTTAAAATATCCGTTTGAAAAACCTTTAAAAAAATAATCAGTGCCGGCAATAAAGCTAACAAAACACAAAAACTTAACGAATAACGAAACAAGTTTCCCTGGGGCGAAATAAATTTCATTACAACTCTTTGAAATCTTTCCATAATCCACCATCCCTCTTTATTGTTAACTATATCACAAAAATGCATACAAAAAAATAGTTAAAGGTGTTCAAAGAACACCTTTAACTTATTGAATCGCTAATTTAAAATCATCATCAAAGTCAACTAATACATGACTTCCATTTTTAATATCACCTTTAATCATTTCACGAGCAACCAATGTTTCGATTCGTGACTGAATAAAACGTTTTAGTGGTCGTGCACCAAATGTTACATCATAACCTTGTTCACTAATTACAGCTTTAGCTCTATCACTTACTGTAATAGTGATCTTTTTATCACTTAAACGATCAGATAGTTGTTTAATAAATTTATCAATAATTTTATTAACAACCGCTTGATCTAATGAGTTAAAATAAACAATCTCATCAATACGATTTAAGAATTCTGGTTTGAAATGTGCTTTCAATTCATTATCAACCGCTGCTCTTGTATCACTATTATTACCTTCTAATAAGTAATTTGAACCGATATTTGAAGTCATAATGATAATCGTATTTTTAAAGCTGACTAGATTTCCTTTAGAGTCAGTAATTCGACCATCATCTAACACTTGCAACAAGATATTAAATACTTCGGGATGTGCTTTTTCAATTTCATCCAATAAAACAATACTATAAGGATGACGACGCACAGCTTCTGTTAATTGTCCACCTTCTTCATATCCAACATATCCTGGTGGCGCTCCAACTAAACGAGAAACACTGAATTTTTCCATGTATTCTGACATATCAATTCTAACTATATTTCGCTCTGTATCAAATAATTGCTCAGCTAATGACTTAGCTACTTCTGTTTTACCAACTCCAGTTGGACCTAAGAATAGGAAACTTCCAATTGGACGATTTTCATCATTGATTCCTGCTCTTGATCTTAAAATTGCATCACTAACTTTTTCAATTGCTTCATCTTGACCGATTACCCGTACCTTTAACGCAGCATCTAACTTTAATAATTTTTCACGTTCAGATTCCATTAATTTATTCATTGGAATTCCTGTCCAGCGAGCAATTACTTCGCTAACTGTATCTACAGTGACCTTTTCTTGTAATAAGTCATCTTCTTTTTTAGAAGCTTCAAATTCTTTAATTTCTTTTTCGATTTGTGGTAATGTTTGATATTTGATTCTTGATGCTTCTTCCAAATTACCCTCTGTCTGATATTTATCCGTTAAAGCTTCTAATCTTACTTTTTGGTCTTTTAATTCTTTAATATGATCCAATGATTTCTTTTCTTCTTGCCATTTGTCAGTTAAACCTTTTACTTGTTCGTCTAAAGAAGCAATCCGACTTTTAATCTCATTTAAACGTTTTTCATTATCTTCATTTTTGTCTTCTTTTTCAATTGAAATTCGTTCCATTTCTAATCGATTTTTCTCACGTGTTATAACATCTAACTCTTCTGGTAATGAATCTATTTCCATACGAATAGAAGCACAAGCTTCATCGATTAGATCAATTGCTTTATCAGGTAAGAAACGGTCAGTTATATATCGTTGTGACATATTAACAGCACCAATAATTGCACTATCAGTAATTTGTACTCCATGATGTGATTCAAATGAATCTTTCAAACCACGAAGAATGGCAATTGTATCATCTTGATCTGGTTCATCAACTTGAACTTTTTGGAAACGTCTTTCAAGGGCAGCATCTTTTTCAATATACATCCGATATTCATCTAATGTTGTTGCTCCAATACAATGCAACTCACCACGAGCCAACATTGGCTTTAATAAGTTTGCAGCATCCATTGCCCCATCAGTTTTACCAGCACCAACTAATTGGTGGATTTCATCGATAAATAAGATAATATCTCCTTCAGCCTTCTTAATTTCATTTAAAACGGCTTTCAATCTTTCTTCAAATTCACCACGATATTTAGCTCCTGCAACTAGTGCTCCTAGATCTAATTCATATAGTGTTTTATTTTGCAGAGAAACTGGCACGTCATTTTTAAAGATACGCCAAGCTAATCCTTCAACTATTGCTGTTTTACCCACACCAGGTTCACCAATTAAAATTGGGTTATTTTTTGTTTTTCGTGATAAGATCTGAATCACACGACGAATTTCTTCATCTCGCCCAATAACTGGATCAAGTTTTCCATCGGCAACATCTTTTGTTAAATCACGTCCATATTTTTCCAATACTTCGTATTGGTTTTCAGGATTTTGATTATCGACCATATTTCCACCTCGCATTTCATCAATAATTTTCTTTACATTTTTCTTATTTAAATTATAACCATTTAATATTTCTTTTAACCAGCTACTATTTAATTCAAATAATGCCATAATTAAATGTTCTACACTTAGATATTCATCTTTAAAATTATGCATTTGCTTATCCGCTAAACTAAGCAGTTGATTCAAATCATATGAGATTCGAATACTATTTATATCCACATTACTTACAATCGGCTTACCTTGCAACCTTACGTTCAATTTATTTTGTAGATCGGCAATATTGACATTTGCCTTACTTAAGACTCGATATAATATACCTGCATTGTCTTCCAGCAAAGCTAATAGAAAATGCTCTACATCAACTACTTGATGACCCATTTCACTAGCCATTGTTATTGCTTTTTGAATTGCTTCTTGCATCTTGGCAGTCCATTTTTCAATATTCATGTCTATCACTCCTTTAGCACTCTATATCCCTAAGTGCTAATTATATTATACATCTCTTTTTAGCACTGTCAAGGTTAAAGTGCTAAAAAATTAAAATATTTATTTTTAAATCTACTTCTGTCTAGATGTAAAAAACTAGGGTTTGTCACCCTAGTTTAATCTAATATCCAATTATTATTTATCAAAATATCTGTTTAACAATCCTTCAAACGCTTTTCCATGACGTGCTTCATCACGTGCCATTTCATGCACTGTATCATG